>NZ_JAFLQW010000317.1 GCF_017313335.1 Phormidium pseudopriestleyi FRX01
ACAGGCAGCGGCGATCGCACTAGAAAGGGTGGGAGAAAAAAACATACAACAGTCAGACCATTTTGGAGTCAGTAGAATTTAAAAGGAAGAATTTCTGGGTTATCTATGATTATAAATGGTTAAGGTTTTCCTGTCCTACGCCAGAGAGAACGGTTTTCTAAATTCATCAAAATAGACCCAGAATTGTCTATAATAGTCACATCGGATTGGGGAGGTTGTATGGGGTTAACAAGTGAACTGCGCTGGTTTTATCCGGGTGATCCACCGGAGGCGATCGCCCATTGGTTTGAAACTGAATGTCCTCAGCAAGGGCCAGTGAACCCAGAAACCCGAGATGATTTATATCTGTTCACTCCAGACTGTGATTATCTTAATATTAAATGGCGACAAAACCGCCTAGAAATCAAATGGCGGCAAGCAGAATGGGCGGAGGTTCAGTTTGGGGACTGCCTATCGGGGAATCTGGAAACATGGCAAAAGTGCGCTTGTGAGGAGTTGACTCCCACAATGCCAGGGGATGCGGAAGCAAAGGGAACCTGGGTGAGGGTCGGCAAAAGGCGATCGCAACGGTTCTATCAATCCCAAAATGCCACGATTGAACCCATCAGTGGCGATCGCCCAATTTCCCAAGGATGCAGTTTAGAACTGACTCAACTGGCGATCGCGCATCAACCCGGGTGGAGTCTCGCCTTAGAAGCGTTTGGCCCCACGGATACCCTAATTGATACCCTCAAAGCAACCGCAACGGTCCTGAGTGCCTCCTATCCCCGGGAATATCCCTTAACCCCGGCGGCATCCTTTGCCTATCCCCATTGGTTGCAACAGGTCCTCCAGGGAAACCCATGAACAACCCCTGTAGGGGCGATTCGCTTTCTCGCCCCTACAAAACCCCATCTCCCCCATCAACCAAGGACAAATGACAAATGACAAATGACAAATGACAAATGACAAATGACAAATCACCCCTTTCCCGTAATATCGACCCAATTCAGTCGGGAATCCCGATCTCTACCCTGGGCAGGGCTTAATTAGAATAAAAATGTGACAATAATAGGAAAAAATAGTATGCAACCCAATAATCCGAATCAGTTTACAGAAAAAGCTTGGGCGGCGATCGCCCAGACTCCCGATCTTGCCAAACAAGCGCAACATCAGCAAATCGAAAGCGAAATCCTGATGAAAGCGTTACTCGAACAAGAAGGACTCTCCAGCAGCATTCTCAGCAAAGCGGGAGTCAACGTCCAACAAATGCGCGATCGCACAGAACAATTTATCAATCGCCAACCCAAAGTGAGTGGCACCAGTTCCGTCTATCTCGGACGTAGCGTGGATACCCTCCTCGATCGCGCCGATGCTTATCGCAAAGAGTATGCCGATGAATACATTTCTATCGAACATATATTACTAGGATTCGCCAAAGATGACCGCTTTGGTAAAGGACTCTTCCAAGAATTCAAACTCACCGAACAAAAACTCAAAGAAACCATCTCCCAAGTTAGAGGCAGTCAAAAAGTGACCGATCAAAATCCCGAAGGCAAATATCAATCCCTAGAAAAATATGGACGCGACCTCACTCAAGCGGCGCGAGAAGGTAAACTAGACCCCGTAATCGGTCGAGATGACGAAATTCGCCGGACTATCCAAATCCTCTCCCGTCGCACAAAGAATAATCCCGTGTTAATTGGGGAACCGGGGGTCGGTAAAACTGCGATCGCCGAAGGACTCGCCCAACGAATTATCGCCGGAGATGTCCCCCAATCCTTGAAGGATCGCCAATTGATTACCCTAGATATGGGTTCATTAATTGCCGGTGCCAAATATCGCGGGGAATTTGAAGAACGCCTCAAAGCAGTCCTCAAAGAAGTCACCGAATCCGGTGGGAACATTATCCTATTTATCGATGAAATTCATACCGTCGTCGGGGCCGGTGCGACCCAAGGCGCAATGGATGCCGGGAACTTGCTCAAACCCATGTTAGCACGGGGAGAACTCCGTTGTATCGGGGCCACGACCCTGGATGAATATCGCAAATATCTGGAAAAAGATGCGGCATTAGAACGCCGTTTCCAGCAAGTGTATATCGACCAACCCAACGTTGCCGATAGTATCTCCATTTTGCGCGGACTCAAGGAACGCTATGAAGTGCATCATGGGGTAAAAATCTCCGATAGTGCCTTAGTTGCTGCAGCGACATTATCGAACCGTTATATTAGCGATCGCTTCCTACCCGATAAGGCGATCGACCTCGTAGATGAAGCAGCAGCAAAACTGAAAATGGAGATTACCTCCAAACCCGAAGAACTGGATGAAATTGACCGCAAAATCCTCCAGTTAGAAATGGAACGGTTGTCCCTTAAAAACGAAAGTGATATTGCCTCCCAGGAACGATTGGAACGGTTAGAAAAAGAACTCGGCAACCTCAAAGAACAACAACATACCCTAAATGCTCAATGGCAGTCTGAAAAAGACGTGATTGCTCAAATTCAGGGCATTAAAGAAGAAATCGATCGCGTCAACATCGAAATTCAACAAGCGGAACGCAACTACGACCTCAACCGCGCCGCTGAATTGAAATATGGCAACCTCACTAACTTGCAAAAGCAACTGGAACAGGCGGAATCGAATTTAGCAGCAAACCAAACCAGCGGTCAAACCTTACTCCGGGAAGAAGTAACCGAAGCGGATATTGCTGAAATCATCTCTAAATGGACCGGAATTCCGATTAGTAAATTAGTCGAATCCGAGATGCAAAAACTACTGCAACTTGAAGACGAACTGCACAAGCGCGTCATCGGACAAGATGAAGCAGTCACCGCCGTTGCTGATGCCATTCAGCGATCGCGCGCCGGATTATCTGACCCAAATCGTCCCGTTGCCAGCTTTATCTTCCTCGGACCCACAGGAGTTGGTAAAACTGAACTCGCCAAAGCACTCGCTGCCTATCTGTTCGACACTGAAGAATCAATGGTGCGAATTGATATGTCGGAATACATGGAGAAACACGCCGTTTCCCGGTTAGTCGGTGCGCCTCCGGGATATGTGGGATATGAAGAAGGGGGACAATTATCCGAAGCAGTCCGACGTCGTCCTTACTCGGTGATTCTATTCGATGAAATCGAGAAAGCGCACCCGGATGTGTTCAATATCATGCTGCAAATTCTCGATGATGGTCGAGTTACAGATGCACAAGGACATACCGTAGACTTCAAGAATTCTGTGATAATTATGACCAGTAATGTCGGGTCACAATTTATCTTAGATGTCTCCGGGGATGATGAACAATACGAAGAAATGCGGAGTCGGGTGATGGATGCGATGCGGAGTAATTTTCGTCCGGAATTCCTCAACCGAATTGATGAGATGATTATCTTCCATTCGTTGAAGAAAGAGCAATTACGGCAGATTGTGCAATTGCAAATTGAACGAGTCATCGAACGTCTGCGCGATCGCAAGATGTCCTTGAAACTGTCTGATAGTGCGGTTACTTTCTTAGCGGAAGTGGGATATGACCCAGTTTATGGCGCACGTCCTCTGAAACGTTCCATCCAACGTGAGTTAGAAACCCAAATTGCTAAGTCTATCTTACGGGGTGATTTTACCAATGGGGATACAATTTTTGTGGATGTGGAAAATGAGCGGTTAGCGTTTAAGCGGTTAGCGTCTGATTTGTTAGTTCAATCAGATTTGTAGGTTCTGCATAACCCGCACAACCGGCGGGGGTTTAAACCCCCGCC
>NZ_JAFLQW010000279.1 GCF_017313335.1 Phormidium pseudopriestleyi FRX01
ACGAATACAGACTTTAGCCAAGCGAGACTGCGTGGAGCAATGGTGAATATTTCAGACCTACTAAACAAAGCAATCTTGACAGGTACGCAAATGCCTGATGGTAGCATTCACGATTAGGCAGTTCCCGAAAAATTTTCCAATTCTCCAACAGAAAGAGGCGATCGCTCGCCTCTGTATCAAAAACATCTTTAATAATACCCTGATTCACCCAGGGGATGAACTCGATGGATTCACCTTTCCCCTGGGAGGCGATCGCTTCTTTTGGTTACTGCGGCGTATGGTTTTGATGGTTTTGATGGTTGTGGGCATCTTCTCCGCCGCCCATCATGCCACCGCCCATCATGCCGTGACAATGTTCCTGCATTTCTTGCCTTTCCTGCATTTGCGCCCTCATTTCCTCTATCTGCACCCTCATTTCCTGGTGCTGTTGCTGCATTTGTTCTGGAGTCATGGGGCGGGCCGGTGCAACGGGTCTTTGTGCGACTAAAGGACTTGCACTGACGACTAAAAGAGTCACACCTGCGGCGGCGGTTCCTAGGACGGTTTTGGTGAATAAACTTGCGTTCATTTCGACTTCTCCATGGCTTAATTTTTTCCTGTTAAACTCATGATAAACCCTCCCCTTGAGCGGAGAGTCTAGGGGTTTTCACAATTCTTTACAAACTGGTGAAGATGACATTGGGGCGATCGCTTCCAGAGAGTTCTCAGGTCCCTGTTGTCTGAGTTTGATGTCCCCTAGAGTAACCCGGCACCCTGACACAGAAATCGGGTTTCTGGGTTAGAGTGCCGGGTTCAAGGGAAAAATAAATAAACCGAGATTAACTAATCGCCGCTGCCTCTTGGAGTTCTGGATCTTGGAATAGAGGCGTGCTCAGGTAACGTTCCCCAAAACTCGGCTGAATCATGACAATCAGTTTACCTTTATTTTCTGGCCGTTGAGCGAGGCGGATAGCGGCGCATAAGGCGGCACCCGAGGAAATACCGGAGAGGAGACCTTCTTCTCGGGCCAAACGACGACCGTAGGCCATTGATTCATCATCGCTGACCGTAATGACTTCATCAATGAGTTCGACGTTCAAGACATCAGGAATGAATCCCGCGCCGATGCCTTGAATTTTGTGGGGACCGGCAGATCCGCCAGAGAGGACGGGACTGTTGGTGGGTTCAACGGCGATCGCCTTAAAACTGGGTTTGCGCGCCTTGAGGACTTCCGCCACTCCGGTTAAAGTCCCGCCAGTTCCGACCCCAGCTACCACAAAGTCTACGGTACCATCCGTATCTTCCCAAATTTCTTCGGCTGTCGTCTCCCGATGAATCTGCGGATTAGCGGGGTTGCTAAACTGTTGCAACATATAGGCATTCGGGGTACTGTCTACAATTTCTTGAGCGCGAGAGATGGCCCCTTTCATGCCCATATTCCCCGGAGTCAATTCGACCTTCGCCCCATAAGCGCTCAACATCAATCGGCGCTCTTGACTCATGGTTTCTGGCATCGTTAGAATCAGTTTATAGCCCTTGGCGGCAGCGGCCATTGCCAGGGCAATTCCAGTGTTTCCCGAGGTTGGTTCCACTAATACGGTTTTTCCTGGAATAATTCTGCCCTGCTCTTCTGCGACATTAATCATATTGACGCCGATGCGATCCTTAACGGAAGCAGCGGGGTTCATTCCTTCTAATTTCACCACAATTCTAGCCACACAACCTTCAGCTTGGGGAATGCGGTTTAATTCGACTAAAGGGGTGCGACCGACGAGTTCGGTAATATTTCGAGCTATTTTCATGACTTCACTGAATGAATAGGTTTAGTGGGGCTATTGACTGTTGAGAACGGTGTAGCGCCCGGTTGCACTCACCGATTGCAGTGGGATTCCCTTGGGGGATTTTTGATCTGAACCCGACTCCAGTAAACGCTTAAGAATGGGGCCTGGTCAAGGTTGATGTAATAAAACTTTACTCATCAAACGTCTCAGTATGTGAGAAGTGACTGCTAAGTTTTGATAACTGAATCAATCCAAACCCTGTTTCTCTAAAGTGTATTGGAGTCATCGTGAACCTGTAAAATGGCAAAACATTATTATAGCGCGATTTGGAATGATTTTAGTTTGGGATTAGGGCGATCGGTCTCCATTTTCATTGCTTTTTGCTAGAATTAAAGGCTAAATTGGGTCAATTTCTATCAGCGCTTTATTGGCTCCTTCATATTTAGGCGGGTATCCCCGAGTTCAATGATTTGTACAAAAGCAATTATGAGGATTCCTCGACAATTCGAGGATGAATCGGCGGGTTATCATAGTAGGGTACAATTGAAGGAGTACAAATTACTAAGAAGGAAGCAAAGCTATCCCTTCAGATTACAATAGTTTGATGTAACCGATGCGATTTTAAGGAACAGGACCGATGATCAATAGCTTTGAACTCAAGAACTTTGGGCCCATTCGGCAGCTTGCCTGTCCCACGGCCAGCCATATTAACCTAATTATTGGAGGGAATGGCACAGGAAAAACTATTTTACTGAAAGCACTGTACACCGCAATGCGAACCCTAGAAGACTATAAACGAGGTAACGAACCCCGGAGTGCTTCGGAAATTTTATCTGAAAAACTGTATTGGACTTTTGAGGTAGACAAAATAGGTGATTTAGTCCGAAAAGGAGCCGATGCACCCCTATTTTTTCAGCTTACTTTTAAGGAAAATTTGTTTTCTTATGAATTTGGCAAAGATACCAATCGCACCATTAATCACCTAGAAAATCAGGTTTCACCCCGCGAAAGTAACTCAATTTTTTTGCCACCAAAAGAAATTCTTTCTCTCCAATCCTTGATTTTACAATCCCGCGAGCAAAGTAAAACTTTTGGCTTTGATGATACCTATCTGGATTTAGCACGGGCCCTGCGATACTTTCCCACAAGGGGCAGAAATTATGCGGAGTTTGCTCAGTCAAGAACAAGCTTAAAAGATATTATAAATGGCAAGATTGAATACGATAGATCCTCGGAAATTTGGCAGTTCAAAAAGGGGAATCAACAGTTTTCAATTGGGGTGACAGCCGAAGGGATTAAAAAAATTTCTATTCTCGATACTTTACTGGAAAATCGTTATCTTGATCCTGATTCTATTATTTTCATTGACGAACCAGAAGCGGCTTTACATCCCACGGCAATTTCAAAGTTTCTTGACATTGTTGCGATGTTAGCAGAGAAAGGAATCCAATTTTTTATGGCAAGTCACTCTTACTTTGTCATTAAAAAACTGTTTTTAATTGCTCAGAAAAAAGATGACCTTTCCATTTCTATCCTTTCTGCAGATGAAGAGACTTGGAATACTGCTAATCTAAAAGAGGGTTTACCCGATAATCCCATTATCGATGAATCAATTCGGTTATATAAAGAAGAAGTAAGGTTGGCACTGGAATGAAACTGGACCCTATTATTGAGTCGGGCATGAACTTTGGACCTTATCCAGAAGGACATTGCTTTTATATTGAGAAAAGTAAAACCTATCAAGCCATTCAAGCGGATGTGAAAATGGCCGAGTTCCTTCTGCTGCCTGATCTAAATAAAGCGTCTGTCTGGATTGTTGAGGCCAAATCGAGTTCTCCACGTCCTGAAACTCAACCCAACTTTGATGAATTTATCCAAGAAATTTGTGACAAACTCACAAATGCAATGGCTTTATGTATTGCAACTTGCCTCAAACGCCATGCTTCTACCTATGACGAATTACCTGTTACCTTTCAGTCTCTTGCCTTAGAAAAAACTGAATTTCGCTTGATATTGGTTATCAAAGGACATCGGAATGACTGGCTACCCCCACTACAGGATGCACTGAAAAAAGCGCTCAAGCCTACGGTACAAACTTGGAAATTATCTCCAACTTCGGTGGTCGTCCTGAATGATACGATCGCCCGATCGCAAGGATTGATCCGCTAAAATTTGTAACCGTTTAACCATCCGGGTTAAAGTAGGAGTAATTGATAAATTACCCCTACTCAACTCCTGAAAGAGGCGTGACCTCTATCAGGCAGCGTTACACCCTAGGACTGGGTATAAAACCCGGTCTAAACATCACAAAGCTTAGGCTTCATCTAAGGCTGCAACTCCGGGGAGTTCCTTGCCCTGTCATTCCTGCATAAATCAGCTTCTCTATACTTTTTGATTAGGTTAACTTACTTATGAACTTTTTTGTTAAAATCAGAATAAATCTTTAAAAAAAATTCAATTTTGAATCAATCTTAAATAAAATGGCTCCGCTGACCCATAATCAAGGATTTAATTCAGTTATATAATGGCACTCAGTCCCATTACTGACTCGAACATTTTACGGTGAATCCCCAAGAGGCAGTTCCCCGATCGCATGAGGATAATGATATAATGCGGCTTTACCTCGATACCAGTGCTTACAATCGCCCCTTTGATGACCAGTCTCAAGTTAAGATATTCCTAGAAACCCAGGCGGTCCTACTGATTTTACAACTGATTCAAGATCAGCAGGTGGACTTAGTGAGCTCCAACGTTTTAGAATATGAGAATAGCCGAAACTCTGATTTGGAGAGGGCACAATCCGTTGACTTTTACCTGAGTCTTGCCACGTTCCGGCAAATCGCTAACGAGTCGATTCGACAACGCGCCCAAACCTTAGAAAAAACTGGAATCAAAGCAATTGATGCCTTGCACGTTGCCTGTGCTGAAGCGACCCATAGCGATTATTTTATAACCTGTGATAAACGATTAATTAATCGGTGTAAAAGCCTAAATCTGCCAGTCATGAATCCCGCTGATTTTATTTTGGAGATGGATGATGAAAATTAAGAGACAAACCGACAAACAGGTTATTCAACAAGCCTTAAACATCTTATCCAATCACCTTGACCCATCGAATTATGCTCGGTTTGTAGCAGCTTGTCAACTGGGAGAAGGGGATTATTTAAAAACAAAAGACCAACTTTTTACCCCTGAAACCGTTGATAGTCTTTATGAAAAAATCCAGGCTTTTGAGACAGTTAAAAATGAATCCCAACCCTAATATTTAAGGTTTTTGGCCCAGGGTTAAAGTAGGGGTAGTTCATCAATTACCCCTACTCAACTCCTGAAAGAGGTATCCTCTATTCAGGCAGCGTTACACCCTAGGACTGGGTATAAAACCCCTAGCCCTGTCAAGATTGTATTTGTAGGGGCGCAATGAGCCTCAAGAGGGTTTGGAGACCAAACCCCTACATCAGGGAGAGGGTTTGGAGACCAAACCCCTACATGAAACAACGATTTTTCGTCATTAAATTTACCACCTTGACAGGGCTAGTATAAAACCCCTTGTACAAATAGCAAAGCTTAGGCTTCATCTAAGGCGGCAACTCCGGGGAGTTCCTTGCCTTCGAGTAATTCTAAGCTGGCACCGCCGCCGGTGGAAATGTGGCTCATTTTATCTGCCAATCCGACTTTTTCAACGGCTGCCACGGAGTCGCCACCACCGATGATGGTGGTAGTACCTGTGGGAGTCAGTTCAGATAAAGTATGGGCGATCGCCTCAGTCCCCTTGGCAAATTTGTCGATTTCAAACACACCCATCGGTCCGTTCCAAATCACCGTCTTGCAATCCGCCAAAGCTTCTTGGAAAGTTTTCACAGAATCAGGACCAATATCCAATCCCATCCAACCATCAGGGATATTCTCAACGCTGACAATTTTCGTATTGGCATCGGCACTAAATTTATCCGCAATCACCACATCCGTTGGCAATAACATCGCCACACCGCGTTCTTTTGCCTTCGCTTCCAATGACTTGGCTAACTCTAGCTTGTCATCTTCCACCAAGGAATTCCCCACGCTGATTCCCTGCGCCTTTAAGAAGGTGAAAATCATCCCGCCACCGAGGAGCAATTTGTCACACTTCTCTAACAAGGTTTCAATGACGCCAATTTTGCTAGAAACCTTGGAACCGCCAATAATCGCCGCTAAAGGACGCTGAGGGTCTTCGATCGCCCCTTTGAGATATTGCAGTTCTTTCTCCATCAAAGACCCGGCAACCGAAGGACTCAGATAATGAGTCACCCCTTCGGTAGAAGCATGGGCGCGGTGGGCTGTTCCAAAGGCATCATTCACATACAAATCTGCCACGGAAGCCAGCTTTTTCGCAAATTCAGGGTCGTTTTTCTCTTCCTCGGCATAGAACCGAACATTTTCCAGTAAGGCAACTTGGCCGTTTTCCATGCCTTTGACCTTGTTTGCCACCTCATCCCCAATGCAGTCATCGCATTTGATGACTTCTTTGCCGAGTAATTCCGAGAGGCGCTTGGCAACTGGGGTGAGGCGCATTTTTTCATTCACTTGACCCTTGGGACGCCCGAAGTGACTGCACAGAATCACCTTGGCCCCTTTGCCCATTAAATCTTGAATCGTCGGCAATGCTGCCCGAATCCGGGTATCATCGGTGATGTTACCCGCATCGTCGAGGGGTACATTGAAGTCAGCACGGACTAACACCCGTTTACCGGATAGGTCGGAGGCTGACAAATTTGCTACAGTTTTCTTGGGCATGAATATCCCTCCTAATTGCGTTTTTTGGTCTGTTTTCTAGAAAATCGGCTTATAGCGCGTGGGATTTAACTCCTGCGCTGAGGCAGTACCCCAAAACTGACGCCATGAATGGCGTCGAGATAGATGAATCTCTATCTATCGAGAAGGTTTGCCGTAAACATTTTATCGTTGAGTGCGTCCTAAACACGGCTACTATGTTTAAAACTGTTCTTTTTCCAATCGATGAAAGTCGCGAGTCCCGTGAAGCTGCGGATACGGTGGCCCAAATGGTCAAAACTTTCAATTCGCGCTTAATTTTGCTGTCCGTGAATGAGGTTCCGGTGGAGGGCGAAGAACCCCCACCCCCTGAACGAGTGATGACTCCAGAGGCGATCGCTGAATTACTCAAAAATGCTCAGGGGATGTTTTCTAAGGTAGGCATTGAAGCGGAAATTATCGAACGGGAAGGAAAACCCGCCTTTATCATTTGCGATGTAGCCGATGAAATTAATGCGGACCTCGTAATTATGGGCTGTCGCGGGATCGGGTTGACGGAAGAGGGTCTCGCCGATAGTGTCACCAACCGCGTGATTAATCTAGCCCCTTGTCCGGTGTTGATTGTCCCATAGAGAACGTTGTTTCCCCAGTTCGGTGTCACGACTGAAGTTGTAACGCTGAACTGGCCTAGGTGACTGTCTCCCCCATCCTTCTTTATCAAGTATCTTAAGATGACAACTCCTGACATTCAGTGGTATCCCGGCCATATTTCTAAGGCGGAAAAACAACTGGCGGAACAATTGAAGCTGGTGGATGTGGTTTTGGAGGTCCGAGATGCGCGGATTCCTTTGTCTACCCATCATCCCCAGGTGCCGCAGTGGGTGGGGAGTAAAAGCCGGGTTTTGGTGATTAATCGGGTGGATACGATTTTGCCACCCCTGCGCGATCGCTGGCATCTGTGGTTTCAACGCCAAGGAGAAACGCCCTACTTTACCAATGCTCAAGATGGGACGGGGGTTAAGGCTATTTCCAAGGCGGCAAAGGAGGCGGGAATTGCCCTGAATCAACGTCGTCTCGATCGCGGGATGCGCCCTCGCGCTGTGCGGGCGGTGGTGATTGGGTTTCCCAATGTGGGCAAATCGGCGTTGATTAATCGCTTAGTCGGGCGTCGCGTGGTGGAAAGCGCCCGTCGTCCTGGGGTGACGAAGCAATTGCGGTGGGTGCGGATTTCTGATGAACTTGAACTTTTGGATGCCCCTGGGGTGATTCCGAGTAAGTTAGAGGATCAAGAAGCTGCTTTAAAGTTAGCCATTTGTGACGATATTGGTGAGGCAGCTTATGACAATCAGCGGGTGGCGTGGGCATTTGTGGATTTGGTGAAAGAAGTTGAGGAGATCGCCCAAGGACTAATTTCACCCAATGCTTTGCGATCGCGCTATAAAATTGACCCCCGCCCGATTACGGGGGAAGATTATCTACATAATTTTGCTGAATCCCGATATGAAGGAGATGTGGAACGGGCGGCGCGGCAAATTCTCAATGATTTTCGCAAGGGTTTGTTAGGTAAAATTCCCCTAGAATTGCCGCCGGAGTAAGAGTTCCACAATTGCGATCGCCTGGAAAAATTACCCGAGGGCTAGAATCTCGGGCGGCACTGGGGTGATCGCTCTTCGCAGTTCGCTTTCGGTAGCATTCAGGACAAAGGCTAATACTCTACCTGTGGATTCTTGTTGAATTAATGTTCCTTCTATCTGTCCATTTTCATTCGGATCCAGTTGGCCTAGGGATAATTCTCCTAACACCAAAATATCATCGGTAGTATAGGTTTGCAAAATCGTGAGTTCGGTTTCTAATTCCCGAGTCAATGGTTCAAAAACTAAATCATTGAGTGTTACGTCTCCGGTGAGTCCAATGCGATCGTTATTAAAATCCAAAATAATATCCGTTTGTTCGGGATTGGTCGAGGCGGCATCGGTGCGAAGGACAAATAAATCTGTACCACTTCCCCCCACCATGCGATCGAGTCCGAAATCACCGATTAGGGTATCATTTCCTTCCCCACCTATCAGCAAGTCGTTGTCTTGACCCCCTCGCATGAGCTCGTTTCCTCGACCCCCAACGACTAAATCATCCCCTCGATTGCCATTGAGAATATCATCCCCTTCTTCTCCATAAACGGCATCATTATCCTGTCCACCGCGCAAGGTGTCATTACCTGCTCGACCAAATAATATATCTTTGCCCAAATTGCCGTTAATCAGCTCATTGGAAACCGAACCGATGACGGTATCATCCCCCGCTAAAGCTCTGACTCCCCCTGGACTTTCAGCGAGTTGTCCGGCACTGAGCCTAAAATCATCGGGACGCAGAGGGTCATCCCGAAGGTCCAGAAAGTCCTCCGGGTTCAGTCCATCACCGGGGGGAAGTGCCGGTGTCGGGCCCGGTGTCGGTCCCGGAACCGATACCGGATCGGGTTCTTCTGGGATCAGTGTACTCAGGCAACCACAGGCTAAATCTCCGGGTAAAACTCCAGCTACCATCTGTTTTCCTCCCTGTTGAAACTCACGTTATTGATTTTTTCTATTGTATGGCCTCATCCCTAATCATCCCTCTTTGTGCCGAATTTTCACAACGAGAGGACAATAGTTTTCACGGGATTTGAGCGTTTCCTCAAATTTTAAATCCCATGTCTTTTAAACTTTGGCGCAACGCTGGACCTGCCGGGGATTTACGTTTTTCATAGAGGGAAACTGCCCTGCGAAATGCTTCTAATCCATCTAAAATATTGCCGCCTTTGAGTAAGGCAACGCCCAGATTTTGGTACGCTTCGGCATAGTTGGGATTGAGTTGAATGGCTTTTTGATAGGCGGCGATCGCATGGGGAATTAGCTTTTTCTCTTTCAGGGCAATTCCTAGATTAAAATAGGCCGAACTCAAGGATGGGTCAATTTGTAGAACTTTCTGATAGGTGGCGATCGCCCCGGTGATATTTCCCGTTTCTAACAGGAGGTTCCCTAAGTTGTTATACGCCCCCAATTTGATGGGTTCTAAAATCGGCAGGGCAGTGGCTTTTTGATACTGCGCTTTCGCTTTACTCAGTTTCTGTTTGCGCGTATAGGCTATTCCCAAATGATAATGTAGTTCATACACAACCAGGGATTCTAACCGCGTACTGGCGGCTAATCCGAGTTTTAATAACTGCATCCCCCGTTTAATCTCTCCCGTTTGGACATACAATGCCCCGAGTTTGCTGCAAGTATAGGCGTCGTTCGGATGGGCGGCGAGATAAGATTCCATTGCTTCTCTGGCCCGGGTCAATTTATCTCGGGAGGCGATCGCTTCAGCTTGATACCCTTCATGTAAAATTGCTACCTCCATCAATGAACCCACCTGCCATTGATTGGATTGCTGCTGTAACATCTGTTGTACACTATCATCAATCATAGCATGATAGGGCCGCTCAAACTGGATTCCCGGTTGATTTCTAAACAAGCGGGAAACCAGGGAATAAGGCGATTGTTGCGCGCCGATTTCTTGGCGGATTAAGTTCATTAAAAGATAGGGTGTGGGTTGGGTGTTGCCACTTCCGTTGATTAATTCTTTGATTTGGGGGACAACTTCTGGGGTTAACACTTCATCCGCATCTAAGACGAGAATCCAGTCTCCTTGGGCGTATTTGAGGGATTCATTTCGCGCGGCAGCAAAATCATTACACCAGTCGAAGTGATGAACCTTCGCCCCAAACTCCTGGGCAATTTCTACGGTGCGATCGGTGGATCCGGTATCCAGAACCACCATTTCATCCACCAAATCCTTGACGCTGCCCAGACATTTGGGAAGGGTCGCTTCTTCGTTTTTGACAATCGTGCAAAGACTCAGCTTCATCGGAAAACATTTAAGGCTAAGGGTTCAATTTTATTGTACTGGTAGAGACCCCGTAATGGTAGTCTGAGTTGAGGGCAGTGGCGATCGCTAACTCCAACAGACCCGAGAAGAGAACAGTCGCCCCAAGGCGGATGGATTGGTTTATACTGAGACAGCAGAGCATGAAGAGGTAAGAATGTGGCAGAAATTATTCTCAAAACGGATAATCCAGCCCGAGTGACTGAACTGATTAAAAGAGCGATCGCTGCTGAAATAGCCCGCATTGAAAAAAGTCTGAAATTCACAAAAAAAAGACTGTCTTATTTTGAAGATAAATATAACCAACCCTCCAATCAGTTGAAAAATAGACTGAGGGCAGAAGATATGGATGGGGGAGATTTGGAATATTTAGAATGGGCGGGAGAATATCAACTTTTTTTAGATTTAGAGGAACAAATTAAAGTCCTCAAAGGCTTAGAATATGTCAATCCATAACTCCAATTTTTACTTCAGATTCTGATTGAGTTACAGTAGCCCGGATGGAGGGCGATCGGCACTCCAGTCATCCAGTGAGAACCCTGTTAGGACATTTTCATGGGAAAATAGGGAGTTTAACGCTCTCATTTCACAGCTAAACTCCCAACAAAACTGACTCAATCGTTGGCTGTAATTCAGTCAGTTTTGCCACCTTTATGGCAATTTATGTTACATTTGAGGGGGCAGAATTACTTGGTCAATCACATGAATTACGCCGTTACTTGCTTCGATATCGGCTTTAATTACGGTAGCACTATTGACCATAACGCTACCCTCATCCACCGTCACATTGATGGAACGCCCTTCAATGCTGGGAACTTCCGTCGTAGTCAAATCCCCAGACATGACTGAACCCTCTACCACATGGTAGGTTAAAACTTGAACCAAAAGAGCGCGGTTTTCCGGTTGCAATAATTGCTCTAAAGTGCCTTCGGGTAAAGCCGCAAACGCCTCATCGGTGGGGGCAAAAACGGTGAAGGGACCCTCACTGGATAGGGTTTCCGTTAAACCGGCTACTTCTAAAGCAGTAGTTAACGTCTTGAAAGATTCGCTACTGGCAGCAATTTCAGCAATTGTCTGTTCATTCATTCCCATTGTGCTCCCGGGGGTTTCCGTCACAGATTCCGCGATCGCCTCTTTAGAATCCGTCATCGTATCGGCTGTGGTTTCAACACCTGCTACCACTGGCAATCCCATCAGTAAACTTGTCCCTGCAACACCCAAAAAGAGAGCAACTTTTTTGTTGAAACCGTTCCAAATTTTAGACTTCATCAGGTCTGTCCTTAATATGTGAAGAATCGATATTTCGATATATGAAGTAATGTTGCACGATGGTTTTCGATTTGACCACTCCATCAAAAAAATTTGTCAAAATTCCTG
>NZ_JAFLQW010000238.1 GCF_017313335.1 Phormidium pseudopriestleyi FRX01
ACAATAAAGAAGTAAGCCAAATTGCATCATCTCTTTTTTCGGGGATAGTTGTTTTGATGGTCTAGCGGGATACTTGAATGTCCCACTGTCGCCCTTTGGGGTAGGCAGGAATCCCCCGGCTTTAGACGTGGGGAGGTTCAACCTCATTCCCTATCTTAAATATCTTTCATGCAGACCGAAGCCTTTAGTGAGCTTTTCCCGCTATTTAGTGCCGCCAATCCAGAAACCCTGGAATGGCTTTTGTCCGTTGCGGTTGAGCACGAATATCCATCAGGCAGAGCAGTCTTAATGGAAGATGCCTGGGGCAATGCCGTTTACTTTATCGTCACTGGGTGGGTTAAAGTTCGACGCCTATATGGGGATAACGTCGTCACCCTTGCCATTCTTGGTCGAGGTGACTTCTTCGGGGAAATGGCAATTCTGGATGAATCGCCCCGTTCCACCGACGTGATTGCCCTCTCAACCGTGCAACTCCTGAGCGTTTCTGCCCAACGGTTTATCCAAACCCTGTTTAAAGACGCTCAACTCCATCATCGGATGCTCCAACTCATGGTCCGACGACTCAGACAGACTAATTTGCGCTTTCAATTGCGGAACCGCCCCCCAGCGGTCAAACTGGCCAATACCTTAGTTTCTCTGGCAGAAAACTATGGACAGTCCACCGAAAAAGGGACAGAAATCTACAATATTCCCTATAAAGACTTAGCAGATGTCACCGATATTGGCGTCGAAGAAGCCAGTAAAATCATGGAAAAATTGAACGCCAAAGGTTGGATTAAAATTGATGAAGCTGCTGAATCTCTTTATTTAGTCAATCTCAAACAGTTAACCCACTTAGCTGGCCACGTTTGAGCCATTTTCACCGAAAATAGCCAAGGTTAGGGGCATTCTAAACCGCAGGGAAGGGGATTAAGGCGATCGCGCCTGAAGCACTCACCGCCATCCAATCAAACTTGGCGAATCGACAGTCTAAAATACTGCCCCTAACCGAGCCCAGATTAGCCGATATAACCAAAAATAACCAATGACTGAAGCAACAACAATTCCACCGAGTACGATGCCTCGAATCGCACCCGATGTTTACTATCAGGTGGCGATGTATGAGCCAGAATCTCATCTGTTTGACGTGATGTTAAAGGTCCGGGGATGGCGAGCATCGGTCCTGGATTTGAAAATGCCCGTATGGACTCCCGGTTCCTATTTAGTGCGGGAGTATGCCAAACATCTCCAGGAATTCTCCGCTGAAGACCCCGACGAAATCGCCCTACCTTGGCGCAAACTGAGCAAAAATCATTGGCAAATCGAAACCCTAGGACTCTCGGAAATTATCGTTCGCTATCGCATCTATGCCAATGAACTCTCGGTCCGAACTAATCACTTAGATAGCACTCATGGCTATTTTAACGGTGCCGCCCTCTTCTTTTATATCCCCGGGTTTGAAAAAACTCCCCTCTCCATTCAGATTATCCCCCCAAAACCGGAATGGCGGGTTACCACTTCACTGCCCTCAACACCGGGACATCCCCACACCTTTACGGCCCCGGATTTCGATACCTTGGTGGATAGCCCCTTTGAAATTGGCACGCACCAATCCTATTATTTTGAAGTGGAACATAAACCCCATGAATTAGCAATTTGGGGCCCGGGAAATCTCCAAGCTGAACGGCTGATTTCTGATATTGAAAAAATCATTCAAACCGAAAGTCAGCTATTTGGAGGGTTACCTTACGATCGCTATTTGTTTATCCTCCATCTCTCTTCCCAAGGCTATGGCGGATTGGAACATAAAAATAGCTGTTCTTTGAACTATCCCCGCTTTGGATTTAGAAATACCGAAAAATACAACCGCTTCATCCAATTAGTTGCCCACGAGTTCTTTCACTTGTGGAATGTCAAGCGCATTCGTCCCAAACCCCTAGAAGTGTTTAACTATGAAGGGGAAACCTACACGACTTCTCTCTGGTTTTGTGAAGGAACCACCAGTTATTATGATATTTTGCTGCCTCTGTGGGCAGGCATTTATGATGCCAAAGTTGCCTTACAAGGGTTGAGTAAAGATATTACTCGTTTGCAAACGCTTCCAGGACGTTGTTATCAACCCCTGAGTGAATCGAGTTGGGATGCTTGGATTAAACTGTATCGCCGGGATGCCAATAGCGATAATTCCCAAATTTCCTACTATTTGAAAGGAGAATTAGTCTCCCTGTTGTTAGATTTGCGAATTCGGGCAAACTCCGGCAACGTGCGATCGCTGGATCAGGTGATGCAGCAAATGTGGCAACGGTTTGGTTCCGAAGAAATTGGCTTTACGGACGAGGAACTCAAGGAGATTATCGAATCCGTTGCCGAAGAAGATTTAACCGACTTCTTTAACCAATACATCCACGGGACTGCGGAATTACCCCTGGATGACTATCTGCAACCCTTTGGGTTAAAAGTGCAACCTGTTGAAAATAATGATGCAGCACCATTTTTGGGCTTGACAGTTAAGACAGAAAATGGTAAGGCAATAATTAAATTTGTAGAAATGGGTTCACCGGGACAACGGGCAGGAATCGATGCCGATGATGAATTGCTGGCGATTGATGGAATGCGCGTTACTGCCGAGGATTTGGGCGATCGCCTGAAAGACTATCAAACCGGGTCCAAAATCCAAATTACTGTTTTCCATCAAGAACAATTACGAACCGTTGAGGCGGTTCTCGCCCAACCCCGTCCCACGACTTACAATATCATCCCAATTCAGAATCCCACCGCGACTCAACAGAATAATCTGAAAGGGTGGTTAGGGAGTTCCGTGACTCAACTGAAAGGGTAAATTGGTGGAGAGGGGATAACGCCTGAAGGCGTTACTACAAACATTGGATAACGCCTGAAGGCGTTACTACAAACAATAGGCGTAAGTTTTTTGTTTTTGTTCGTAGTAACGCCTTCAGGCGTCTCTTCCCCTCAACCCATTCCCTAAGATAACCTTACGATACAAGCCGAACCCGGCGATCGCATGATAAGGTTTTGCCACAACTCTCCATGTTTTGAGGAAAGAACAATGGCAATCCAACCCCCACCCCCACCTTCCATCACCCCGCGTCAGATGAACCTGTTAAGAGTTGTAACGGCAATGGCATGGGCGGATGGTGAACTCGCCGCAGAAGAAGTCGAGATCATGCTCGATCGCTTTAGTCGCTTATTTTCCGTCAGTCCCGAACAACAAGACCTACTCAAAGAAGAACTGCGGGACTACATGATGCAAAACATCCCGCTAGAAGAATTAATCCCTAAACTCGCCACCCAACCGGAACGGGAACTGGTTCTGCAACTCGGCTATGAAGTCATCGCCTCCAGTGCTCGCACTCCCGATGAACCTAATATTAATGCTGAAGAAGCTCAAGCCTACCAAAAACTCGTTGCCCTCTTGAATTTGCCCGAGGATGTAGTTCCTCGCATCAAAGCCGAAGCGGAAAAAAGTTTACAAAATGAGGAAGGACTTATCGAGAAACTTGCATCTCAACTTCAAGCCTTTCTGAATCAATAATAAGTAGCGACAACCGCTGGGGGTTTAAACCCCCAGCTAATAGCTACTCTGAATTATGCGCTCATTTCTAGCATTCGTTGAATCGGGCGTAAAGCTGCCATGCGGGTTTCCTCGGGTAAAGTAATTTCTGGGGTGCGATTTTTCATGGCGAGATATAATTTTTCTAAGGTATTTAGCCTCATGTGAGGGCATTCATTACAAGCACAACTATTCATGGGCGGCGCAGGAATAAACTGTTTATCTTGCGCTTGTTTTTGCATTTGATGAATGATTCCCGGTTCCGTTGCCACGATAAATACTGTGCTGGCACTATTTTGAGCATAGTTTAACAATGCACTGGTTGAACCAACATAATTGGCATGGCGCAATACCGTTGGTTCACACTCCGGATGAGCAATGATTTCAGCTTCGGGATGTTTAATTTTGAGCTGAACAATTTTCTTTTCAGAAAAGGTTTCATGCACCATGCAACTGCCTTGCCACAAGACCATATCCCGGCCCGTTTGCTCCATCACATACCGACCTAAATTGCGGTCTGGGGCAAAAATAATCGGCTGATTTTCGGGAATTTGGCGCACCAGTTTAACGGCATTAGAACTGGTGCAGATAATGTCGCTCATGGCTTTAATGGCCGCCGAGCAGTTAATGTAAGAGATGACTATATGATCCGGATGAGCGGCTTTAAACTCCCCAAAGACATCGGGAGGACAACTATCGGCGAGGGAACAACCGGCATCCAAGTCGGGAAGTAACACCAGTTTATTCGGATTGAGGATTTTGGCTGTTTCTGCCATGAAGTGAACTCCGGCAAAGACGATGACATCGGCGTTCGTGTTGGCTGCTTTTCGGGCCAGTTCGAGGGAGTCGCCGATATAGTCAGCAATATCCTGAATGTCGGGTTCTTGATAGTAGTGGGCGAGGATAACGGCATTGAGTTCCTGCTTCAGGAGTTCAATCGCTTCAAATAAATCGTCTGGAATCGCGGAGGTTTGGGCAGAATTGGGCGGGGATAAAGTAGCAGTAAACACAATTTTCAGGGGGTGAACTTGCAGTTCTTTAGGGTGTTATTCCTAATTATAGTATTTTTTACCAAAAAGAGTTGAGCCAGGGGTCCCGATCGCCCGGAGATGAATTTACCTGACCTAGAGGGCCGCCTAATTTTCTAGGGAAATCTTTTCCATCCCCAGTTCCCGACTGCCGGTTCTCGCCCAACGTGCAGTTGCTTCGTTGCCTTTAAATTCATAATCCAACACGCCGAGGTTCGTGCTAGTCCCCCAACCGACAACCAGCCAATCATCCACCCGCAAACCAATCCCGCGATAGGTTTGATCATCGACATTCCAGGTGACTTGATAGATATCGCGGGATTCGGTAATTGTTAATTCTCCACTGAAGGAAGAATCCTCTTCTCCGGGGTCTGTACTCTGAATTTGATAGGAACCCGCTAACTCTCCCGATCGCCCTTTGGTGGCAAGTTCGGTCCCCACCTCACCATTGGCGGTACTGAGGGTCCATTTGCCATCTAAGGTGCCATCGTTCTGGATTCGATACAGGGCCACGCCATAAATCCCCTCGTCCAGTCCGGCCCCCACCAGTAACCGGCCTTCTTCATAGAACCCCAACCCGGAATAATTGCCTTCGGAGGTTTCCCACGAGACTTGATAGAGGTTATCGGTATTTCCAATGGCTGTGATATCGAGGCTACCCGTGTAAGCTTGACCCCGGGGAGTTCTGGCTTCCTGAATCCGCCAGACTCCTTCGAGGCGATCGGGCGCGGACTGTCGCCTCCAGAAAAATGCGGTTTGATTGGATTCTACTTCCTGAATCACAGGCTGTTCGATCGCCCCGATGGTGGGGGATGCAGGCAGGGCCAACACCATCAGGACACTTAAGAGATAACCGGCTGTATTGCGATAGGTCACGATCAGGTTTCTCCTTTGTTAAATTCGGTCAAGGGTGAACTTGCGGGGCTTTTGGAGCCAACAGACAACTCCAATGCCCGATATGAAGGGAGATGACCCCGTTGTAGTCGGGAGGGTTTCGCGGGGGGCGGAGTCTCCCGAGTTCCCATATAGAGTCCTCTATCGAGTCGGGGCCATTCATAGGCTATCCCTAATATATTGAGTTAAATCCCCCTTCTTTGCCTAGGTCCGGGGCTGTAAAATCTCTCAATCGCCGTTTCTACAAGGGTTTGAGCCGGATTTGAGAGAAAGACCATCTATACCTTAAGGAGTAATTTTGGGAAAAAAATTGAAAAACCCTTGACATTTCATTTTTAAACGGTAACAATGAATACAGAAAGTAAATCGTTCATCCCTCACCACAAGCCAGTTCAGCTCTGAACGGCATGAAGCTGGCAAGGGACGGAAGTAGGGAGTCACTCCCGAAGGAACGCGCCTCAACCTACAAACAAGACTCTATTTAGGGGGCGAAAAACATGAAACTTTCATATCGTGGCACCACTTACGACTACACTCCCGCAGAAGTTGATGTTACCGAAGGCGAACTAGCTGGTAAATATCGCGGGTTAGATTGGAAATTTTGCAATCAGAAGAAAGCCCCGGTCCAACAAGCAACCGTGGAACTGAAGTATCGGGGAGTTGCGTTCACCACTGGTGAACCGCAGTCCGCAAAAACCTCGGCACCGGAACAAGCTCGCCGTCTGATGATGGATCGGCAAGTTCAAGGTCAAAAACGCCAACGGTCGATGTTGAGCCGTTTGACGGCTGAACTCAAGAGCATTCCTGTTCTTGCCCATTAAGGGAAAGTGTTTCGAGACCCAGCTTAGTCAGCTAAAGGCTGGGTATAAATTCTCAACAACTTAACTGCTCTAAATATCTCCCATCTGGGAGGTATTTTTTTTATGGGGTTTTACAGGGGGAACGATGGGAACTAGAGTGGGCAGAGGAATGGATGTTTATATGTCAAAATTTAGATGGAGATCAACAGTCGGGTAAGCTGTAGTCAGTCATTCAAGATGATCACCGAGCATTGATCGCCGATCGCACTGGAAAAAATATCTGGATCTGTTGATCCACAAGGTTCTGTGGGCATTAAATGGATCGAGGTTTAGCGACTGATCTCATCTGATCCGATCGCGATCAAATGGTCGAACCCTGCTGCATGACTATCTTGAGCAGCCTCACTCAAATTCTGGGCGATCGCCCATCGCCTGTCCTCTGTTTAGAACCTAGCCGCTCTCTAAAACTTACTCAAACTTAATTGTATGATGTTTAGTTCCTAGCTTGGATCTTCGCAGACCTTTCCATCACTAGGCTTACACGGCTGAACTATCCGCGTTTTCCAAAATAATTGATGCATTTAAGTCACGATCTATTGAGATGTGACAGTTCGGACAGTCATACTGTCTTTTATGCAGGGGCATTTTTTGTCGGTGTCCGCAGTTGGAACAGATCTGTGAACTGGGATACCACGGGTCAATCAGGGTTAATTTGCTCCCATACCACTGGCATTTATACTCAATCGGGCGACGGAACTCATAAAACCCTCCATCGGCAATAGCACCCGCTTTTTTTATGATTTTGAGCATCCCTGACACATTTAAGTCTTCAATTTTTACTTCACCGTGGTTTTTGGCTAAGTAAGTTGTTAACTTGTGTAAATGGTCTGCTCTAATATCCGCGATGCGTCGGTGGGCGATCGCTAACTTGAGTTTCGTTTTTTCTCGGTTTTTACCTCCTTTTTGACGGCGACTTAGTTCTTTTTGGAGCTTGGCTAATTTTTTCTTAGCATGGCGATAGGCTTTGGGGTTGGGATAGGTGGTCCCATCGCTCAGGGTAGCCAGAGTTTTGATTCCT
>NZ_JAFLQW010000381.1 GCF_017313335.1 Phormidium pseudopriestleyi FRX01
AATTCGACTGAAAACCTTGCAAATCAAGCTTTATAGCGGTTTTAACCCACATAAAGCACCCGGGGCTATAGCCCTAACAAGAGTAGGGTTTTTACGCTCATAGTGATTTGCCTTGCGAACGGTCCCCGGACCTTGGCAAGGGGAGGGTTAGGGTGGGGTCCCCTTGACGTGGCGATCGCCTGAGTTACGCACCCTCATGAGGCGATCGCACCTGTATAGAGGCGGGTCCAACCTCTTTCTTCGTAACTCAGGCGATCGCGCTTGCGCATGAACTCTCCACCCACTCATTTCTCTTGAACTTGACGCGCGATCGCGCTTCAAGAGGACCCCACCCTAACCCTCCCCTTGGCAAGGTCCGGGGACCGTTCGTGAGGCAAATCCCCCCTGAACGGAAAAGAACTATTCTTGTAAGGGGTTAAAGCTGGGGGGTCATGACAACCGGCATCGGCAAACGAGCCGTTAACCCCCCCCCACCGTTTTCTTTTTCTCTCGGGGATAGAAAACTTTACAATTAATTTAGATTTTTCTGTCGTCAGAGCCTAGTCAAAACAAAAGTAGCGTGCTATCTTTATTAAACCGCTTTTCCAATTAAGCCAAAAGTGGTGGAGAGACGATCGCTGTTGCCTAAACTTCAACCCGTGCCCAGTGGGGTTCGCGTCAAGTCAATCGATAGCTCGTCCTCAAGTCGGAGTGGGGAGTGAGAAAAATTTGCCTGTATCCAGGTTAAGGCAGCGATCGCCCTCTTGGAAAGCAGCGCGGTTAAGTCTTGAAGCAAACCATTGTCTGCTATCTCTGGTAAACATCCAGCGCCGTTACAGTCGGTGGGAATGGATATATCGATTGATTGAACTCAGAGAAAGAAAACCCCGAGTCATCCTCAGCGTAACCCGTTGAATTGAACCTCGCCGTTAACCGCATCAAAGAGTATTTACCAATCCGGTTCCCGTCCATTCGTACTGGGTTTATCGAAGTTTGGGGAAATCCTGTATCTTGCACCCAAAGCTCGATCCACCCACCCAGATGCCAGAACAATCGCCACAGGCACGACTTTAGAAACGTGAATCCTGGGCGAATTAAAATTCGGATTAAGAAATCTACCTGAGATACTGCTATCTTACCTGCCTGGGGGTAGAGGTAGTCTAGTGATTTACACCGAATAATTTGAATGAATAACAAAACAAAAGGTTGAAAAAAAAGTTGTGAAACTCTATAACAATTACGGACACTTGGTCAAATTTTTACAAGAGGAGTTGGCGCTGTCGCCTTCATCCATCGATATGGCCCTACGTCATGGAGAACAAAACCTCGGTCCTTTACCGATGATTCTCTGGCAGTATGGGTTAGTTTCCATAGAACAGCTTGAGCGAATCTTCGACTGGCTGGATAACCGAACGGCGATCGACGGAAATCTCTAAATCGGAGGATCAAAAAGGATGAGACTTGATAGAACTGAGGATGCAGTCAATCGTGGGCATTAAGGTTTTAAAGGGAAACAGCAATTGGGCGATCGGATTCGGGTCTGAATTGAATCAAAAAATTTAAGATTTCCGAGTCTGACCCAGAAACGGAAATCTTTTTGATAATTTCATGAATCCGTTCAGTTTCAGGCGGGAATAGGCCAGTTGATAGAGCTAGTTGATAGAGAAAGGGCGATCGCCTCGCCACCGCACCATCCCAGACAACAATCAGAGCAGTCAAGCCCCACCTGTTCAAAAATCGCAAAAATTTAACAACAAATCCGTGAGGATCTGGGAATAGAAGCTACAGAGGTTGTCGCGAAACCTGCTTTTCAAAGCAAGCTTGAGTTTGCTGTAACAACTGTTCTCGACTATCGCCAGCCGTTTGAGTCAGCGTCGGGACTAAATTCCGCGCTTGTAAAGTCATGTGAAGCTGTAGGTGTGCCACATACTCACTAATATCTTCACGAACGATAGCAGAGTGCTGTTGATTCAGATTGTTAGCCAAAGTGTTCTCCTTCCCTCAACTTACGTTAAGTGCAATATCCATAAAATTTACCATTGAGTTGCACAAAACGTCTAGTTTTGCAACAAAGCTTAACGTTTGGGACCCATTCTGTCGCGTTCTGTAAAGTTTTTATTGCAACCCCTATGACAAATGACAATTCTGGTCCGGTAAAAATCCCCAGAACTTGCTAAAACAAAGATAGGTGCAGCTTTCCTCAGACTTAGAACCTCAGAAAAACTGCCCTAATTTCCAGGTGCTGAAGAATGTAGCTAACAAAAGCTATTGCCTGTACCTCATCGCTCCTTTAACCCTATAGCTGAATTGTTGGAGCTTTCCTCATGTTGTACTCCCCAGAGAATTTGGACCTGCTCAAGATATTTTTGGAACAGACTCCCCAGGCAATAGCGATGGTCGATCGCCAGATGCGATACTTGTTTGCCAGTCGTCAATGGTTGCGAGATTGCGGTTTCGACGATCGCGATCGCCACCTCCACTCCCCAGACTCATCACCAACGGAGACTCCAACTCTCCCGGTTGAGTCCATTCTGGGTCGTTCTCATTATGAAATCCTGCCTCGGTTTAGCTCAACCCAACCGACAAACCAGAATCCAGAGTCGGCAGGAAGTAGAAACTCGGCAATCTCCCTCGAATCCTGGAAAGAGGTACAAGCGATTTGTTTGGCAGGGGGGGTACAATCCTGGGAGGAAGAGTTGAACTCAGATGGCGATCGCCAATTCCGAGTCAAGTGGGACGTGCATCCCTGGAAAACTCAGACGGGTGAAATCGGTGGATTGCTGCTGTTGAGAGAAGCGATAGGGAGAACCCCAGGGACTGGATCACCCTTGAATCAGTTCACTCCCAAAGCATCCAGCAATTCCCACCGGCGATCGCGATCGGATGAAAGCGATTTGCGTCGGCAAAGTCAGATTCTCGTCGAACTCGCACGCAGCAAAACCCAGAATGAGGGGAATTTAGAAGCGGCGATCGCTGAAATTACCGAAGCTGCCGCCAATACCCTAGCCGTAGAACGAGTGGGAGTCTGGTTATACGACAATAACCAGACTGAGATTACCTGTATCAATCTCTACGAACGCACCAATCGCCACCATTCCTCCGGCAGTATGCTCCTGACTGCTCCCTATTCTCAATACTTTCAAGCTTTAGAAACCGAACGTGCCATTTCCGTCGATCATGCCGTCACCGACCCCAGAACCCGAGGTTTAGCCGATACCTACCTCATCCCCCTCGGCATTACCTCCAAATTAGATGCACCCATTCGCATTAGTGGCAAAATCGTCGGGATTGTTTACTGCGAACATCGTGGCATCCCCCGGAGGTGGAAATTAGGAGAACGGAACTTTGCTGCTTCCATCGCCGATTATACGGCCCTCGCCTTAGAAACCCACGATCGCATCAAAACTCAAACCGAACTCGAATCCGCCAACGACCAACTCCAAGCGGTTTTAGATGCCGTTCCCGGGAGCATTTCTTGGTTTAGTTCCGATTTAGTTTATCTGGGAGTCAATGGTTACTTAGCCAAAACCTTTAACGCCAATCCTGACACTTTCCTCGGCAAAAAAATCGGCTTTTTACAGGGTTCTCCTAAATTTAACCACCTTGTCCCCGAATTTTTTGACAATCCGGCAAAAGAAGCACAGCATGAAATTGTGATGTCTGTTCGCGGCGTGAATCGACACTTTTTGGTGGTGTCTCACAAATATCACCAAGGACAGGCGGCAGTCTTTATCGGATTTGATATTACCGATCGCAAAGTGGCTGAAGCTGCACTCCAAAAAGCCAATGAAGAACTCGAAACCCGCGTCGCCGAACGCACTAAAGATTTAACCGAGGCGATCGACCAATTGCAAGCCGAAATTAGCACCCGCAGCCTTTTGGAAGAAACCCGCGACGTTTTGGAATTTTCCATCAACAATGCAGCCGATTCAGTGTTTTGGCTGACTCCCAATGGCCGATTTTTCTACGTCAATGATGCCGCTTGTCTGGCGTTGAACTACTCCCGCAAAGAGCTTCTTTCTTTGAGTGTTCATGACATCAACCCCGATTTACCCGCCGAAGTGTGGCCGGAATATTGGGATGAAATCAAAGAATTTGGGTCCGTCCGTTTGGAATGCCATCATCGCACCAAGGATCATCAGAGTTTTCCCGTGGAAATTACCATTAATTATTTCCAAGTTAAGGGGAAAGAATACAACTGCATTTTTGCCCGGGATATTACTGAAACCAAACGAGTTGAAACGGAATTGCAAAGAGCCAAAGCCACCGCAGAAGCCACTAATTTGGCAAAAAGTGCATTTTTTGCCAATATGAGCCATGAATTGCGGACGCCCTTAACCACGATTATCAGTTATAGCGATTTATTGCAGGAAGACGCGAAAGAATTAGGGGTGAGCAATCGGGCTTTCTTTGGGGATTTGCAGCAGATTAATAAAGCGGGGAAAGATTTGTTGGTGGCGATTAATGATATTTTAGATTATTCTAAGATTGAGTTGGGCCGAATGCAACTGGAAGTCGAATGCTTTGAAGTGGCTGAGGCGATCGCCATCATTATGGCCGAAATTGAGCATAAGCTGATTACGAATAACAATACCTTGACGATGGGAGGGGATGCGGAATGGGGGACGATATGCAGCGATCGGCACAAACTACAGCAGGTGTTATGGCACTTGTTAGATAATGCCACCAAGTTTACCGAAAACGGGGCGATCGCCTTAGAAATTACCCGAGAAGATACCCCAGATTTCCGAATTTTAAATGCCGCCTCCAAATTCAGTAAACCGGAACTAGAAGCCGCCGAAGAATGGAT
>NZ_JAFLQW010000543.1 GCF_017313335.1 Phormidium pseudopriestleyi FRX01
AATCAAGGGATGCCTGAGTTTCCCCCATCTGCCGAGGGCTGTAAACCGTGATAATACGGCGATCGCCTCCCATCTCGATCACCAAGTCCACCTCAGAGCCCGGACGCAACAGGGGCCTGACAAACAACTCCGGATGCAACGCTTTCCAAAAATATTCCACAAATTCCTCGATTTCCCCATCACTCATTCCCGCCTTACCCTGGGCCTTCATTTCCCATTCCGCCAATTTCCGCCACTGCAAACTCAAGCGATAATCCTGGGGATACAACACCATCAATCCATCTAATCGGTCCCACAATGGCAAATAATCCCGCAATCGATGATTCATATCGCGGGCAAAACTGCGGTCTGCTTGCGTCATAATCGGCCAAGGGGGATTGTCAAACATTGCCGGATCCACGGGACGCACCCCCACAAACCATCCTTCCCATAACAGGATATCGACAGTCTGAATGAGTAAGGGTTCTATGCGATCGCCTTGTCCCTCCCACAGGGACTTATCAAAACGGGGAACGGCAATGGTTTGTCCATCGGGATTGCGCAAGCGATCCAGGAGGTTCATCCCTAACTCCACATCGTGAGTCCCCGGAGGTCCTCGCCAAATCAGACGCGGGTCCTCCTTCCGCAACTGCTGCCGTTGTGAATAGGTTTTATAAAGGTCATCGATAGAAAGTGACAAGGTAGAATAGCCCAGATGAGTCAAAATCCAGGTTAAAATTCTCCCCAGGGTGGTTTTCCCCGTTCCCTGTCCCCCTAAAATCCCTTGAATCCAGGGTCGTCCTGATTCCTGGTGACAGGCGATCAGTTTCATCGCCAAGGGTAACCACAATTGCCATAAGGGTTCGAGTATTTTATCTCCCGGGAAGGGAAATTGCTTCAGGTGGGGTAAAATCACCGCTAATGCCTGCGATCGCGCCCTGAGTTGGGAATCCACCGTTTCCGGGGAAATTCCATACCCCTGAGCCCGAAGAGGGTCGGCGAGTTCTTCTTGGATTAACAGTTCCCAGGTGGATGCGGTGGGGAGATGTCCCTGCTGCCACTCCTGCAAAATCGAGGCGATCGCCCACTCTTTCTCCATGAATCAATCTCCCTGGAATTCGGTAAAAATGGCGTTTGATTCCGATTAACAATCCATTAAGAACCGAGGGTAAAGGCGAGGACGAATAGATTGTAAATCATGCCTATTTTAAAGGAATTGATTCCCTGGGCCAACAGCGATCGCTTCGTTTTGTTATGAATCCGATAGAAAAAATAACTATAGAGTTCGGTTGATACGATTAAAACAGCCGCGACCATCACATCTAAGTTGGCATTTTGTCCGGCGATTGTGGTAATTGACGTTCCCACAAAATTACCCAATAAAAAGCTAATCACCAGTACGGATATCCGTCGCCAAGGATTGCGTAAAGATTGCCTCAGTTCAGAAACGCTACCATCAAACAGACTGTTCAGACGGGTATTCTGCATAGCTTATATCATTTTCAATCAAACATTGATCTCGAACCCTGACCCGTTCAGTCAGAGACCCGATTCTGTTTAAGGCGATCGCGCTGCTGATGGCGACCCTAAAGATGTCATCTCCCTCCCGCATTTCCATCCAGGAAGAAGCATCTGCCGGTTTGTTAGATACAATAGCATATTCCAACCCTTTCCCCCATCTCCCAACTCTCCCAACTCTCCCAACTCTCCCAACTCTCCCAACTCTCCCAACTCTCCCCCACCTCCCAACTCTCCCAACTCTCCCCCATCAACCCAGGACAAATGACAAATAACCCAGGACAAATAACAAACAACAAACAACAAATGACAAATGACAAATGACAAACAACAAATGACAAACAACAAATGACAAATGACAAACAACAAACAACAAATGACAAATGACAAATAAAAAATGACTGTAAACCATAACAGACCCTAGATACAAAAACAACTAATGAAACTTCAAATGAATCGCTTTTGGGATACTCAGAGTAAAATAAGCGTACCGCCTAAGTTCGCTTTAATATTATCAATTTTGGGGCTATTGGGGATTGGATGGATTACATTTTTATGGAAATTAGGCAGCGTTGGGTTAGTGGATGAAACGGAACCATTGTTTGCAGAAGCGGCCCGACAAATGGTGGTTACCGGCGATTGGATTACGCCCTATTTTAATCAAGAAACGCGATTTGATAAACCGCCGTTGATTTATTGGTTGATGGCGATCGCCTACCAAATTTTTGGCGTAAATGAATGGGCGGTGCGTCTGCCTTCTGCATTATCGGCCATTTTTTTGATGGGTTTCGTCTTCTTTACCCTGCTATATTTTACTATTCCCCACTCCTCCATTCCCTCAGAAATTAACGAACTGGACCCACCCCGAAATATCCCTCGAAAAGCCTGGTTTTGTGCCGGACTTGGAGGGGCGATCGCCGCCGTGAATTTCCAAACCATTGCTTGGGCAAGAATCGGCGTTTCTGATATGTTATTGAGTGCTTGTATGGGAATCGCCCTGCTTGCTTTTTTTTGGGGATATGCCAGTTCCCAGGCTTTACAAACCAGCGAAAATCAAGTCAAAACTTCTCTGCCATCAACCGTCTTAACTGCCGATATTTGGTACATAATTTTTTATAGTTTTATCGCCTTAGCCATTCTCGCAAAAGGACCCGTAGGGATTGTTTTACCCGGATTAATTATTGGGTCTTTTGCAATTTATCTAGGACAGGTGAAAGAATTGTGGCGGGAAATCAAACCCTTGCGCGGGATTTTAATCATCACAATTATCGCCCTGCCTTGGTATCTTTTAGTCATTTTAGCCAATGGTCAAACCTATATCGATACATTTTTTGGGTATCATAATTTTGAACGCTTTACTCAGGTTGTCAACAATCACAGTGAAGCGTGGTATTTTTACTTTTTAGTCATTTTAACGGGATTTGCCCCTTGGTCGATTTATTTACCGATTGCGATCGCCCGGTTGCGCTTTTGGAAACGGAGTCGCTGGCAGAATCAACCCCGGGCTAATCATCTAGGGTTATTTGCTTTATTTTGGTTAAGCGGTATCTTTATTTTCTTTACCGTTGCCGTCACCAAACTGCCCAGTTATATTCTTCCCGCCCTCCCTGCTGCTGCCATCTTAGTCACATTGTTTTGGAGTGAAGAAAGCTTTAAAACAGACCGCGATCGTAAACCCGATCGCTTCAGTTTATTTGTGGGAGTTTCCATCATTGGTAACTTAATCTTATTCTTACTCATGGCGACTGCCCTTCTCTATATTACCCGACTCTTAACTCCAGACCCAGCCATGCCAGAATTTCCGATGGTTTTGACCAATTCTGGTTTAATTGAACGAGGCGCTTTAATTTTAATGGCGAGTGCCTTAATTGGGGTAATTTTGGTCTTAAAACGCCAGTGGCGATGGATGATGGCTGTTAATATGGCTGGATTTTTGGCGTTTTTCATGTTGGCAGTTATGCCGGTTTATTTTATCTTTGATAGCGAACGACAATTGCCAGTCCGCCAACTGGCTGAAATTATTGCACAGGTGAAACAACCGGAACAACAGGTGGTGATGGTTGCGTTTGAAAAACCTAGTTTGGTCTTTTACAGTCATCAACCGATTCAATTTTTTAGGCGTTCAAATCATGCCCGAGAATACTTGCAAGAATTAGCTGCAAAAAATCCCAATCTGCTGCCGTTTTTAGTGTTGGGATATCCTGACAAAATTAAGGGACTGGAAATTCCTAATCCGGAAGCTTATCAAGTGATTGCAGAACGGGGGAATTATTGGCTAGTGGAAATGCCAAAACAGTTGTTTTTGCCCGAAGGAATAGGAATGAAGGATGAAAAATGATAATTCTTCCTAGAGTGAGAGATTCCAGGATCTTACAAAAGGAGGTTTTTTACGCATAAAATCAGCGACGGTTCCCTCCCCTTGGCAAGGGGAGGGTTAGGGTGGGGTTCCCCTTGACGTGGCGATCGCCTGAGTTACGCACTCAAAGGATGCGATCGCGCCTGTATGAAGGCGGGTCCAACCTCTTTCTTCGTGACATAGCAAAGCCACGTCACTCCGACACTCCACCCACTAATTCTTCCTGACGTGGCTTTGCCACGTCAGGAGGACCCCACCCTAACCCTCCCCTTGCCAAGGTCCGGGGACCGTCGCTGATTTTATGCTTGATTTTCTAATTCATTATAGAATCGCGATAGAGTTGGCGAGATTCCAGGAGTATGAGCTTCCAGGAGTGCGAGCATCTTGCTCGCTTTGTTTATTACTCGGTCAGAAACGACTAAAGTCGTTACTACGAAC
>NZ_JAFLQW010000024.1 GCF_017313335.1 Phormidium pseudopriestleyi FRX01
GAGTGAGAATCTCCCTAATTGGCCTGACAACTTTGTGCGAGGAATCACCAATCCCAATAACATTCAACCCGGGGATGAAGTGGAATATACAATCTATTTCCTCTCGGGTGGCAGTGGACCTCTGGATAATGCGGTAGTCTGTGACCCGTTGCAAAATTTTCAGACATTTCGCACGGACACCTTTAATGGTCAAACCCCGACAGAAGGAGCGTTTGGGTCTGAGGTGGGGATTGCTTTTGGGTTAAATCCTCTGAACCCAGATTTACCGACAGCCTATCTCAGAAGTGCGAACAGTGCGAGTAATCGAGGCCGGTTTTATCCTTCGGGAACCGCAACTCCGCTGATTTGTCGGCCTAATATTCGAGGGGCAGTAGTGGTGGACATTGGTAACCTGGGGGTGGGTGACTATGGGTTTATCCGCTTCCGCGTTACAATAGATTGATGGAGTGCTGGGGAGGGTGCAGGCATTCCCTCCCTCCCCAGTTATCCCAGGCGATCGCCGGTGTATTTTATGACTTCTTTTCCTCATCCCATCCCCACAGCACTGTTCCCCCGAATCCCATCGTTGATGGCGATCGCTGTCCTGGTTTCCGCTTGCACTCCCACGAATCCTAACGTCCCTACCCAATGGAACACCTATCAAAATCAGCGCTTTGGGTTCGAGTTCCCCTATCCCCCAGATTGGGTAGCACTCCCTCCCCCCACGAATCAGGATGGACGTGCTTTTCATGATCCAGATTACCCAAATATAGAAATTAGAGGATGGGGAACCTTGAAACTCACCGGATTCGAGGAGGCAGAGGAAACCTCAACCGTTCCCGCCTCTAACTTCACTACGGAACAGGGATTACCGGCCTGGTTAGAGGTGGAAGTGGGGACGGAGGAAAGTGTGATGCGAATGACTCTGGAATCGGGAGATGTAATTTATACTTGGCAAGGACAGTCGCCTAAAGACCGATTTGGGGAGTATTATTCTCTCTTTTATGCGATCGCCCAAAATTACCGGGTCACACAATAGGCTAACTACAGACCTCATACCCCTCAAATAAAACCCGTTAAAATAATATCCTAAACTGTAGGAGAACCTAACTGTGACTCACCCGGAAATCATCAAAAAACAAAAACTTTTTGACCGCTGGGCATCGACCTACGATATCCTGTTTACGACTATCTTTTATCAAGCCATTCATAAACGATTACTGGATTATCTGCAATTGCCAGACTCTCCCAATGTGCTGGACCTCGGATGCGGGACGGGTCGATTGCTCGATCGCCTTGCAGAAGAATTTCCCACCCTACGCGGGACCGGATTTGACCTCTCCCCCCAGATGATTCACCAAGCGCGCCAAACCAAGGGCGATCGCCATCGTCCCCGCCTGATTTTCATCCAAGGAAATGCCGAACAACTCCCCTTCACCGACCAACAATTTAATACGGTTTTTAATACCATTAGTTTTTTACATTACCCCAATCCCAGTCGCATTTTATCAGAAGTCAACCGCGTATTGTCCCCCGGAGGAAACTACTACTTAGTTGATTTCACCCCCCTCGGACAAAAAATCTCTCATACCTTGGGAGTCTCTCCTGCCAATATTTACCTCTACTCCCTGGAAAGGCGCGAACAACTCGGGCGAGAAGCTGGACTCCAATGTCTAGGACATTACTCCCTTCTCGGACCCGTCTGGCTGACTATTTTTACTAAAATATAGGGAAGTTTCTCCGAGCAAAAAGTTTTGACTTACCTATATTTCTCCGTTTGAAGAATTAGAGTACAATAGGCAGATGAACATAGTAAGTTTAGGTCTTTTTGCCCGATGTCCAAGCGCTATAATCCCAGCGCTGCACTGGTGCAAGAGGCCCTTTTCTAGTAACTGGCTGCCTATTTTCCGGTTTCGGACCCCAAAGCAGCCCTGACCCTAGAATAGACGATAGAATAACCGATCGCCTGTTGTATCCTAATTAAGTGTTTTTGTCAAGATTAAGCAGGGTAAGCGCACCAGGCGATCAAGAAAAAATAGAGCTGACCCTGCGGAATTACTCCTAGGGTGATGAAGCAGTTTTGAGTTAATCGGCTATCTTTGTACTAAATCCTAATAATCAGCGGCCATGCGTCAACTTTTATTAAAGGTGTCAATTGGGATGCTCGTCCTCATCTTGAGTGCGTGTGGTGGTGAACCGGAGACTCCGGAAGTCGTCGCCCCAGTCGAGCCCTCTCCCACGGCAACGGAGACTCCACCGGAGTCCCCAGAAGCAGCAGAAGAACCCGAATCCCCGGAATTTGAAAAACCTGTGGTGTCTCAGCGCCCGGATCCCACTTCCATTGGGAATTTAATTCCGCCAACCAGTCCAGATGAGCGGGTGCGGCAACTGGAACAGCAAAGGACCCAACAAGGTCAGGAAAATCCCTTTGGGGTACTTGATGTCCAGCCGATGCCGGTGACCCCAAAACCGGGAGCAGAAGTAGCCACTCTTAGAGTTCCGGAATTTCCAGGCCGTGCGGTTCCTGATCTCCCGGAATTGCCTGTGGCGATCGGGCCA
>NZ_JAFLQW010000274.1 GCF_017313335.1 Phormidium pseudopriestleyi FRX01
ATCTTCCCTGAGCTACGATTAGGATAGAAATTCCCCAAGTTCCTATTTAGCTTTGAAGCATTGATTCAGTCTGAGACCTTAGAACTCCTAGAATGGCCGCGCCTGTGCCAGCACCTAGCAACATTTGCTGGGACCAAGCTGGGAGCGATCGCTGCCGGTGACCTCCAAATTCCTGAGACGTTGGAGCAGACACTGGTGCTGCTTGCTCAAACCAAAGAAGTCTATGAATTAGAAAATCAGGGACTCATGACCCTGACCTTCGATGGTATCCATAATATTGGGGACTCCCTAGAACGGGCGGACTTGCATGGCATTTTATCTGCCGAGGAACTGCTGGCGATCGCCACTACCCTCTCCGGTGCCAGACAACTGCGACGCACCATCGACGATCATCCCCAATTGTCCGTCCTCAACCGTCTAGTTGGCGATCTGCGAACCTATCCAGAAATCGAACAGGAAATCCATCGCTGCATCGACGATCGCGCTCAAGTGGCCGATCGCGCCAGCACCCTGTTAGGAGAAATTCGTCAGCGTCAGCACTCGGTCCGCGACCAGATTTATCAGAAATTGCAGAGCATCTTGCAACGGCATAGCAACGCCGTTCAAGAACAACTGATCACCAAACGGAGCGATCGCTTTGTGATCCCCGTGAAATCTCCCCAAAAAGATGCCATTCCCGGCATCGTTCACGATAGTTCCACGAGTGGCGCTACCCTCTATGTAGAACCCCATAGCATCGTTGAGTTCAACAACAAGGCGCGGGTCCTGCTGCGGCAAGAAAAAGCCGAAGAAGAGGCGATTTTGCGGGCATTAACCGCCAAAATTACCGAAGTCGTCGAAGATTTAGAGCGATTATTGGCGATCGTCACCATCCTCGATCTGGCAACCGCCCGTGCAAGGTACAGTTACTGGTTAAATGCTAACCCCCCGACCTTTATTAGCCGAGGGTCAGAAGCCGAAACCATTACCCTGCGGCAACTACGCCATCCCCTCCTCATCTGGCAACAACAGCATGAACAGGGAAATGCCGTAGTTCCCATTGATTTAATTGTCCAACCCCAAATCCGGGTTGTTGCCATTACCGGACCCAACACTGGGGGAAAAACCGTCACCCTGAAAACCTTGGGGTTAGGGGTACTCATGGCAAAAGTCGGGTTATTTATTCCCGCCCGAGAACCTGTGGAACTGCCTTGGTTTGACTTTGTACTGGCGGATATTGGTGACGAACAGTCCCTGGAACAAAGTCTTTCGACCTTTTCCGGTCATATTCGCCGGATTAGCCGGATTTTAGGAAGTTGTACCCCAGAGTCTCTGGTGTTACTGGATGAAGTGGGGGCTGGAACTGACCCCACCGAAGGCAGTGCCTTGGCGATCGCCCTGTTGCATGATCTGGCGGATTGCGCCCAGTTAACCATCGCCACCACCCACTATGGCGAACTCAAGGCCCTCAAATATGAAGACGATCGCTTTGAAAATGCCTCGGTTGAGTTTGATGAAGCGACCTTACAACCCACCTATCGCTTACTCTGGGGGATTCCGGGCCGTTCTAATGCCTTAACCATTGCGCGCCGTCTCGGGTTGAAGTCTGAAATTGTCGATCACGCCGGGAATTTAGTCGCACCCAGTGGCACCCAAGACGTGGATCGGGTGATTGCTGGGTTGGAAAATCAACGCAAACAGCAGGAAACCAAGGCCAAAGAAGCGGGTCAATTGCTGGGAGAAACTGAACGCCTGTATCGGGAAGTCGCGGATAAAGCGCAGTCTTTGAAAGAACGGGAACGGCAACTCCAGCAGTCCCAAGAACGGGCTGTTTCAGAGGCGATCGCGGTTGCGAAGCAAGAAATTGCCCAAGTGATTCGGCGCTTACAACAAGGCAACGTGACTGGACAAGATGCCAATCAAGCAACCCAGGAGTTACAGGGAATTGCGGAAAAACATCTCCCATCGCGACAGCAAAAAGCCGCCAAACCGAAACCGGGATTTCGTCCCAAACCGGGCGATCGGGTGCGGATTCCCCAAATTGGACAAACCGGCGAAGTTCTGGCAGTGGGGGAAGGAGATCTGGAAGTTACCGTGCGATTTGGACTGATGAAAATGACTGTAGGGATTACGGAAATTGAATCCCTGGATGGTCAAAAAGTGGAACTCCCGCCCAAAAAACCAGCATCCACCCAAACCACGAAAGTCTCCCCGGCAGCAGCAGCAGCGACGGAAAAGGTGGCAACCCAAGCCCCAATCGTCCGCACCTCCAGAAACAACCTGGATATCCGAGGGGCCCGAGTTGCCGATGCGGAAATGGAATTAGAACAGGCGATCGCTCAACAAATTCCCCTAGGCGGTGCCTTATGGATTGTTCACGGCAAAGGAACGGGTAAGTTGCGCCAAGGGGTGCATGAGTTCTTGAAACAACATCCCCAAATTAGTCACTACGAACTCGCCACTCAAAATGAAGGCGGTTCCGGTGTTACAATTGCGTATCTTAAATAGGGAATGGTCGTTGGTCATTGGTCGTTGGTCATTGGTCATTGGTCGTTGGTCATTGGTCATTGGTCATTGGTCGTTGGGGGAGATGTTCGTAACTTCCCCCTTTTGTAGTAACGACTTCAGTCGTTCCTCCCCATCCCCCATCCCCTTACAAGAGTAGGGTTTTTACGCTCATGGTGATTTGCCTTTCTATTAACTTCAGCGACGGTCCCCTCCCCTTGGCAAGGTCCGGGTTAGGGTGGGGTTTTCGTGCCGTGGCAAAGCCACGTCACGCACTCACTGGAGGCGATCGCGCCTGTATGGAGGCTCGTCCAACCTCTTTCTACGCGCAAGTGCGATCGCACTTGCGCGTGGACACTCCACCCACCTCTTTCTTCGTGACGTGCGATCGCACGTCACTATGACCCCACCCTAACCCTCCCCTTGCTAAGGGGAGGGGACCGGAAGTAAAAAACCTACTCTTGTAAGATCCTTAATCCCTCCCATCTCCCCCACCCACCCACCCAATGACCAATGACCAATGACCAATGACCAATGACCAATGACCAATGACCAATGACCAATGACCAATGACCAATGACCAATGACCAATGACCAATGA
>NZ_JAFLQW010000043.1 GCF_017313335.1 Phormidium pseudopriestleyi FRX01
GTTTTAAAATGTTATTGTAGAACAGATTGTCCCACCCGTAGCGATTTTGGAACCCAATAGTGAGGAGTTAACAATTTTTAATCCTACCAAAATTTTTACCCCAGTAATTAGCAGGGTTTTACTAAGAGCGAATCCGGTTAAATTAGAAAAGATAAACGGTTCTATGGCAGTTCATTTGAAAGATTTTGGACAAATTAAAAACGCCCTTTTGCGAATCCGTCCCTACCTTCCGGTTGGGTTAACTTTACTCGTTGGTTTGTCACTGTCTGCGATCGCTGCCACAGGAGTTTATGAATGGGAGCGAAAATCCGCACAGGACAACTTAGCGCGACGCCGGGAAAGTATGACCGTCACCTTACAAAGCTATATTGAGGAATATCTCCAAGTGACCCGATCGCTGGGTGCATTATATGATATTTCGGGGCAGGTGACCGAGAAAAATTTTCAGCGGTTTTCCCAATCCTTTTTTGAAAATTACCCGGGAATTTTAGGGATGGCATGGCTAGAAAAAGTGCCGCAGGCACAACGGAGGGCTTTTGAGCAACGGATGCAAGCTCAAGGGAAGGAAAATTACCAGATTCGCGATCGCGCCCCCGATGGCAACTTAATCCCTGCGGGCGATCGCCCGGAATATTTTCCCATTATCTATGGACAACCCCCCAGTATCTATACAGGAGTGGTGCTGGGACTGGATCCCAGTTATGACCCCAGGGTGAGGGCAGCGATCATCAATGGAAAAAACCAGGGCAAGATATCGGTAACGGAACGATTTATGTTAGCAGATGGCAAGACTTATGGGGTGGCGATGTTTCGACCTGTTTACGAAGGAGGCGAGAATCCCCCGGGAATCGGCGATCGCAGCAATACCTTTAGGGGAACCACTTACACCGTCTATAGTCTCTCCAATTTATTGCAAAAGTCTCTAGGCGGATTAAACCTTCATCACCTGGATTTTTACTTACTCGACTCGGCAGGGGCGCCAGGTAATCAACTCCTAATATTTTATGACTCCAGGACCCAACAATTTATTGCCGATACCCGGCTAAAACAACCTGCAGCCCTGTCTCCGGAGTCTTTGTGCTATAAAAATCCCAGTCTTTGTACCCAGACCCTTCAGGTTGCCGATCGCCAATGGACCCTTTTACTCCGTCCCACCTCGACCTTTCAGGGATTTATGGGTAACACCTTAGCGACCCTGGCGATCGGGTTGCTACTCACCATAATCATCGCCATTTATTTAGGATTATCCATCCGCCGAACCACGGATTTAGAAGCCGCGATGCAGCAGTTGCAAAACACCCAAAGTCAACTGATTCAAGCGGAAAAAATGTCCTCCATTGGTCAATTAGTAGCCGGGGTGGCTCATGAAATTAATAACCCCGTGAGCTTTATCTACGGCAATGTTAATTATGCCGATGAATATGTCAAAGACTTACTCTTCCTGCTCGCCCTCTATCAAAAAAACTATCCTGAACCCGTAGCAGAAATTCAAGAAGAATCCGAAGCAATAGATGTAGATTTTCTGATAGAAGATTTACCCAAAACCATTAAATCTATGAGCGTCGGGGCCGAACGGATTCAAAATATCGTTTTGAGTTTGCGAAATTTTTCCCGCACCGATGAAGCGGAAATCAAGGCGGTAGATATTCATCAAGGTCTCAATAGTACCTTGATGATTTTGCAACATCGACTCAAAGCCACTGCAGGACATCAGGCGATTCAAGTGGTCAAAAAATATGCAGAGTTACCCTTGATAGAGTGCTATCCGGGGCAATTGAATCAGGTGTTTATGAATCTCCTGGCTAATGCGATTGATGCCTTAGAAGACACCCTGGCGCAAACTCCTTCAAAAGAATATATCCCCACCCTCACCCTCTGTACTGAAGTCCTGCAAAAAAGTCCAAAGGAAACCCCCAATGGGGGGAATTCGGTGAACCCCGAGTCCATTGTGATTTGGATTGAGGATAATGGTTTGGGGATTCCTCCAGATATTATTCCCAATATTTTCAACCCATTTTTTACGACTAAACCCATCGGGAAAGGAACCGGATTAGGGCTGTCTATTAGTTACCAAATTATAGTTGAAAAACATTTAGGCCAGTTAAATTGTTTTTCAACTATGGGAAAAGGAACAGAATTCCGGATACAACTTCCGGTGAATCCCAAGGGGCAAAACCACAGTTCGTAACCCAGAGCGATCGCCCCATTGTCAACACAGATCCAGGGATTTAGGGATTGCGCGATCGCTCTAACAGTCGTTCGGCATTCATAGCCCGTTCCGTATTCCCCTCCAAAGTATAAAGGTCTCGGGCATATTCCAATACTCGTTGAGCCTCGGTGAAATTCCCCTGACGCAGAAACACTAACCCAGCCCCATAATAGGCATTGGCATAATTGGCATTCCCTTCAGCCGCCCGCCGAAATGAGTCTAAAGCCGCATTCAAATCCCCTTGATTGTAAGCAATAAACCCCAGATGATAGTGCGCCGGAGCATGAGTCGGAGTAATCCCGATCGCCTGAGTAAACGCTGATTTAGCCGCGTCCAGTTTCCCTTGTTCGAGATAAACCAGTCCGAGATGATAGGACGGTTCTGGGGTCGTTGGACTATACTGCATCGCCTGCTGAAACGAAGCTGCTGCCGCATCCCATAACTGCTGTTGCTCCAGGACCAAACCGAGATTATAATGAGCTAATCCCATTTGGGGGTCCAAGGCGATCGCCCGTTGTAAATAATCCCGGGCGCGATCGAGATTATTCCCCTCAATCAGGGCCGCCCCCAAATTTGCAAAAGCCAGAGTAAAGCTAGGATCCGCTTGAGTCGCTTGGTAGAACGAATCCGCCGCCCCTTGTAATTCCCCGGATTGCCGCAGAGCCAAGCCCAGATTATAATGAGCCACAGCTAGGGTCGGGTCCAGTTGAGTCGCTCGACGAAACGCGGCGATCGCCTCGGATACCTGACCCGCTTGAATCGACCCCAGTCCTCGGTTTACCCAATCCAGGGCCGCCTGGGAATTCCCTTGGGCGACAGCGCGCATTTCTGGCATCCCATCCCACGACATCCACAGCAACGGCATCATCCAAATCCCCAGGGTCACGCCCACGATTCTTGCCCTTATGTTCCGTTGTAATTGCATCGCCCCTCCTGAGTTGCGAGTCGATGTGGTTTAACCTGGTTTTACTCTAAAATCCCTGCCGATGACTAGAGCATTGCCCACCTACCATAAGCAATTGTAGGGTGGGCAATGCCCACCTAGCATAAGGTGGGCATTGCCCACACTACTCCTGAAGAGGATAAAAAATCGGGGTATTTCACAAAATTTAGACGAATTAGCCCCAAATTAGGGCCATGAAGTCAGGTTTTCACCCCAACTGTACCCACATCCTCCTCAAGGCGATCGGCCCTTGCACCAAACCGTCACCGTTACAAAAATTTTCAAGGGATGACACTTCATTTAAATTCAAAAAATTTAAAAAAAAAGGATTAAACTTAGAAAAACAAGTCCCTCAATCAGTAATTCTTTGATCCAAAAATACGGTAATCTAAAATACATCAAGACCCATCCGAGAAGAGCTGATGCTGATTGCCTTGTTTCCAATAGAGTCAGGATAAGGATTTTACTTTAAATAGGCTATCCCCTTGGCCCTCTTACAATTTTTTTACTCTTTACTAACTAACTCACGGGAGTGAATCATGACCGAAAAAGTTGTCTCCGACGTGCGAAACGTCGCAATTGTAGGCCCATATCTGAGTGGAAAAACCACCTTACTCGAAAGCCTGTTGTTTGTAACAGGTGCAATTAATAGGAAAGGGAACGTCAAAGAAGGGACAACCGTTGGCGATAGTTCCGCCGAAGCGCGCGATCGCCAAATGAGTGTGGAGATATCCGCAGCCACCACCGAATACCATGATGTCCGCTTCACCTTCTTAGACTGCCCCGGGTCCATAGAATTTATCCAAGAAACCTACAACGCCCTCAAAGGGGCCGGTGCCGCCGTCGTCGTCTGCGAACCCGAAGTCAGCCGCGTCCTCACCTTAGCCCCCTTATTTAAGTTCTTAGATGACTGGGAAATCCCCCATCTCGTCTTTGTCAACAAAATGGATCGCGCCAAAGATAGCTTTATGGACGTACTCCACGCCCTCAAAGCCGTCTCCACCCGGCCCTTAGTCCCCCATCAATATCCCATTCTCAAAGGCTTGGACCCCGTTGGATTTATCGATCTCGTCACCGAACAAGCCTATCACTACCACGGTGGCAGCGACCCAGACCCCGTACCCATCCCCGAGGAACTCAAACAAGAAGAACATCAGGCTCGTCAGGAGATGTTAGAAGAGTTAGCCAACTTTGACGATCGCCTCCTTGAAGAACTCCTTGAAGAGATTGAACCCTCCCCAGATGAAATCGTCGCCGACCTTAAAATGGAATTAGGGGCCGATTTAATCGTTCCCGTCTTTATGGGAGTGGCGGATTCAGATTATGGCGTCAGACCCTTGCTCAATGCCCTGATTCGGGAAGCGCCGGAACCCACCACCACCGCCGATCGCCGGGGAATTACCCTGCATTCCGGTGAACCCTTAGCCCAAGTGATTAAAACTTACTACACCCCTCAAGGCGGCAAAATGTCCCTCGTGCGGGTGTGGAAAGGGGAAATCACCGATAACATGACCCTCAACGGCGTCCGGATTGGGGGAATGTATCGGATGAAGGGACAGCAAACTGAAACCATTCAGAAGGCGGTAGAGGGCGATATTGTTGCCCTGTCTCGCATGGAAGGGATTCAGACGGGAGATACCCTCACCACCGGCGAGGGCAATCTCAAATCGGAATTACCCAAAGCGGAGCAACTGCCCCCCGTCTTCGCCCTGGCGATCGCCCCGGAACGGCGCAGCGACGAAGTGAAAATCAGCGCCGCCTTGACCAAACTCCTGGAAGAAGACCCCGCCCTCGCCTGGGAACAAAATCCCGATACCCACGAGATTATCCTCTGGGGTCAAGGTGAAATTCACATCAAGGTCACCTTAGATCGTCTGCGGCGCAAGTACAACCTGCCGATGATTACCCAAGTCCCCCATGTTCCCTACAAGGAAACCATTCGCAAACCAGCGCCCCGGGTACATGGTCGCTACAAGCACCAAAGTGGGGGTCACGGCCAATTTGGAGATGTTTACCTGGACATTCAACCCATGCCTCGGGGGGAAGGGTATCACTTCAACGATAAAATCGTTGGCGGCGTTATCCCCAAACAGTATATTCCCGGAGTAGAAATGGGGGTGCGCGAGTACCTGAGTCAGGGACCGTTCGGATTCCCGGTGGTGGATATTGCCGTTACCCTCACCGATGGGTCCTATCACTCCGTGGATAGTTCAGAACAGTCCTTTAAACAAGCTGCACGTTTGGCAATGCAAGAAGGGTTGGCTCAATGTGAACCGACCCTGCTAGAACCGATCGCCTCCGTGGAGATTTGTGCACCGACGGACTTTACCTCGAATATGATGCAACTGATCAGCGGACGACGCGGCCAGATTTTAGGGTATGAACCCCTGGAAAACTGGAAATCCTGGGATAAGGTTTTGGCTTATTTACCCCAAGCGGAAATGCAGGATTTGATTGTGGAGTTGCGATCGCTGACAATGGGTGTGGGGTTCTTCCGCTGGAAGTACGATCACCTCCAGGAAGTCCCTGACAAACTCACCGATCGCCTCTTAGCCGCCGCAGCTAATGGCAAGGTCCATTCTAAATAATCGGTGAATTCCAAACCGGCAAAAGGGCTGAGTTTTTTCTCGACCTTTTGCCGGTTTTTTGGTCTCCCGGGTGCTGTTACTACAATTGGGCCCGTTGATAATCGTGGTTCTTTCTTATTTTCAAGTCCTCATCCATCAATTTAACCCCTAGTTGTTTGACGAGGGTTCAATGGCCTCAAATCCCCTTATCATTTTTTCAAAATTGTGATAAAATCAGAATTGTCAAGACAGTAAATCCGGTTTTTTGATATCGGGAGTTACTTCGTTCAAATTTTTGGAAAACTGCTACTAATTTTTGAAGGTTCAGGCATTTTATAGCAGTTTCCTGCCAAGGGTTACGCTTAACAAAACTTTGCTATTCAGGGGTAAAAGTCAAACAACGGATAAAGTTTTGAATTAGAATCTAACCCGCTTTAAAAATAGCACGCGAGGATTTTCAATGTTATTTAATTTAAAGTTAAAAGCCAGAATTTTATTAGGCTATTCCATCCCATTAATATTTTCTCTGACTTCCGCTGGCTTCTTTTTTGTGAGTAGCCAGCAAGTTCAGCAAGAAGTCAAAAAATCAGAAGATGGGGCAGCTATAGTCCGGGAGTCAGACCGTCTGTCTTTACAGTTAATGTCCATCCAACGCTCGGCAAGAGGCTACATTATCAATCGCGAAGAATTTATTCCCGAGGCAATTGAGTCAGACATAAAAAAGCTACAGGACTCGGCGATATTTTTACAGGGTCATGTCCGAGATGCTGACCAGAAAGCCAGATTAGACCGAATTTTAGAACTCAGTCAAAGAACCATTGAAGGGAATAAAA
>NZ_JAFLQW010000143.1 GCF_017313335.1 Phormidium pseudopriestleyi FRX01
ATGGGCGGCATGGGCGGCATGGGCGGCATGGGGATGATGTAATCTCTGGGTTTTAAACCACAGATTTCACAGATTTTCACGGAAGGAAGGAAGAGTTGGAGGGGTGTTGCACTCGTCTAACTCTTTTTTTATGGCAAGATGGGGCTGCCGTGATGGGGAGGGTTGAGCCCATAAAGGGGTGAATATGATTTATTGTAGGGGAAGCAATGCTTTGATGAGTTTATTTTAATGCCGTTACCTGAATCAAGCCGACTGGAATTGACTGAGGATTTGAAGATTTGCCGCGTTTTAAATGGGATGTGGCAGGTGTCGGGTGCTCATGGACGGATTCATCCCCAACGGGCGATCGCCTCGATGTTTGATTATGTGGATGCAGGATTCACGACTTGGGACCTGGCCGACCATTATGGTCCGGCGGAGGATTTTATTGGGGAATTTCGTCGCCAGTTGGCTGAAAAACGCGGGGAATCGGCCCTGGAAAATGTTCAAGCTTTTACGAAGTGGGTGCCTCGTCCGGGTAAAATGACTCGGCAATTGGTGGAACAGAATATCGATATTTCCCGCAAGCGTATGGGGGTGGATGCGTTGGATTTGATGCAGTTCCACTGGTGGGATTATCAGGATAGAAATTATCTGGATGCCTTGAAGTATCTGGCGGAACTTCAGGGGTCAGGGAAAATTAAGCATTTAGCCCTGACGAATTTTGATACGGAACATTTGGCAATTATTGTCGAGAATGGGATTAAAATTGTCTCGAATCAGGTGCAATTTTCGGTTTTGGACCGCCGTCCGGAACAGCAGATGGTGCCGTTTTGTTTAGAGCATGATATTAAGTTATTGGCCTATGGTAGTTTAGGTGGGGGATTGCTGTCTGAACGGTATTTAGGACAGCCGGAACCGAGTGCAGGAGTTTTGAATACGGCTTCTTTGAATAAGTATAAAAATATGCAATCGGGTTGGGGAAATTGGAGTTTATTTCAGGAGTTGTTACAAATTCTTGAGACAATTGCTAATCAATATCAAGTGTCGATCGCCAATGTGGCGGTGCGATATGTTCTCGAAAATCCAGCGGTAGCTGGTGTGATTGTGGGGACAAGATTGGGAGTGGCTGAACATATTGAAGCTAATTCTCAGGTGTTTGAGTTTGAGTTGACTGCGGCGGATGTTCAAAAAATTGATGGGGTTTGCGATCGCGCCCGAAATTTGTTGGAAGTAATCGGCGACTGTGGAGATGAATATCGCCGCCGTTAACCCCGGGGGCAAAGTTTGGGGTGGCACAGAACGCAATTCGCTGGGGTAAGGGCGATCGCACTCCCGATTCGGAAATCCTCAACCCCTAAACTATAGCAATCCTATATCAGTTGTGGAATAAGACCTCTCCCCCAACCCCTCTCCTTCAAGGAGAGGGGAGCAGCAGGGGACATAAATCATTTAGAACAAGCTATATATAGCCAGTCTTGCAGCAGTTTGACAACTGGATCGGCTCCCCTCTCCCCCTTTGGGCCGCCGACGGTTGGGGGCCGCCGACGTCCATTCGCAAAATCATTTAGGATTGCTATATATAGCCGAATCCAGGGTCTTGTCCCCCTCTAAAATAGCAGATTACCCTTCCCAGACTCAGTTAAAAATACTCAGTCTCGGACCGCGCAAATAGGTTAGAATACAAAGGCGAATCTGATAATTTCTCTTAAACATGACAGGAACTAAGCTAACGTTTGCCAAAAATAAGGGGTTCTGGAAAGAACTCAACGGTCGAGTTGAAGCCTATTTTCAGGCTGAAAACATCCCCAAACGCGATTGTCCACAGATGTATCTAAAAACCCTAATTCTCGTTTTGTGGATGGTTGGGGCTTACAGTTTTACGCTGTTTGGTCCGGCTGGAATTGGCGTTAAAATTCTGGGCTGTATGGTTTTCGCCGCAGGATTAGCCGGTTTTTCGTTTTGTGTCGGTCACGATGCCAATCACGGCGGTTATTCTAATCATAAATGGCTGAATCAAAGTCTGGGATTAACCTACGACGCGATTGGATTATCGAGTTATTTATGGAAGTTCCGCCACAACTATCTCCATCACACCTATACCAATATTCTGGGCCACGATGTTGAAATTCATGGGGATGGATTAGTCAGAATGTCCCCAGATATGCCTCACAAAGGGTATCATAAATTCCAACATTTGTTTATCTGGTTTATTTATCCCCTAATTCCGGTCTATTGGTCGTTCTGCGATGTTCAAATTATTTTGTTCAAGCGCAAATATCATGACCATGTGGTTCCGACTCCTTCCCCGATGACTCTGGCAACTTTGCTGGGGGGTAAGTTGGTTTGGTTGGGTCTTTTTATCGGAATTCCCCTCGCAGTGGGATACAGTCCTTTAATGGTCATTGTCGGGTTTCTTCTGACTTATTTTACCTACGGATTGATAATCTGTGAGGTATTTATGATGGCTCATGTGATGGATAACGCTGAATTTATTATGCCGGATCCTGAACAGAACCATGTGGATGATGAATGGGCAATTTTTCAGGTTCGCACGACGGTTGATTTCGCGCCTAACAATCCATTTTGCACTTGGTATATGGGAGGGCTGAATTATCAAGTGGTGCATCATTTATATCCCCATATTTGTCACATTCACTATCCTCAAATTTCCAAGATTTTGATGGGAGTTTGTGAAGAATTTGGAGTGAAATATCAAATTCATGAAACCTTAACTGGGGCCATAATTTCTAATTACAATTGGTTGAAAGCGATGAGTGTTCCGCCAAAACCTCTTGCAACTCCTACTCGTGAGTTAGCCAGTAATTTGGCAAAATAAATTTAGCCTCTCTCACTCAAGCAGACCCTCGCCCTATTTTTGATGAAGTGAAGGGAGCAAAATCTATGAGGTGGGCATTGCCCACCTTACTCTTTCTTTTTCTACTGAATTACGGGATATTCATCAATTGAACTGAGTCCGAATCGGGCGATGGGATTCTGAAACAGACTTAACCCAGAAGTAAGAGGAAAAACCCCGATGAAAAAGCGACTAATCCGGGCTGTGATTCTGTTAATGATGATGGCAATCAGCCTGATGGGAATACAACCAGTAATGGCAGCCAATTCAGGGTATGGGGCTAAACTGTTTACGGTTCATTGTGCCGGGTGTCATGCCAATGGCGGTAATATTATTCGCCGAGGAAAGACTCTGAAACTTAAAGCTTTAGCTAAAAATAATCTGGATACGCAAGAGGCGATCGCCCAGTTGATTACCCAAGGGAAAAACCCGATGCCTGCTTACAATGACCGCTTGAGCGTTCCAGAAATCGAAGCGGTTGCCGCTTACGTTTTGGAACAGGCTGAAATCGGTTGGAAATAACGGGTCTCACTCGGGGATTTCCTCGGCAGTTTGATTTAGATTCATCGGCAACCAAAGGATAAAAATAGACCCTTTTTCCGCCTCACTTTCTATCCTAATTTCACCCCCCATCATCTGGCAGAATCGTTGGGAAATTGCCAGTCCTAACCCAGTTCCCCCATACTTGCGAGTCGTGGAGGCATCCGCTTGATTAAAGGCTTCAAAAATGTTTTCCAGTTGTTCGGGGGAAATGCCGATGCCGGTATCGGTGACGCGAAACTCAATTCCTGGAGTCTGTTCCAAAGGAGTGTCAGGAGTTGGCGGGTTGTGAATCCATTCCCCAGATTCATGGGGAGTAACGGTTAAGGCGATCGTCCCGTTTCCGGTAAATTTCGCCGCATTACTGAGTAGATTGAACAAAATCTGCCGGACTTTGGTTAAGTCTCCCGTCATGATTCCCACGGATGGATCGCAGTTAATTTCTAAGTGATTCCTATTTTTTTCGATTAAGGGTTTAACGGTACTGATTACTTCAGAAATCAGCAGGGTGATGTCGAACGGTTCCAGATACAGTGTCATCCGTCCGGCTTCAATTTTAGAGATATCTAAGATATCGTTAATCAAAGCTAACAGGTGTTTTCCAGCGGTTCTAATTTTGGTCAGGTCTGCGATCGCCTCTTGTTCTCCCGCTTCTTCCATTTCCTCCGCCAATATTTCGCTATAGCCGATAATGGCATTGAGGGGAGTGCGAAGTTCATGACTCATATTAGCCAGAAAGGTACTTTTAGAACGACTCGCCGCCTCTGCCGCATGGAGTGCCTTTTTGAGTTCTTGTTCGGCGCTAACCCGCTGAGAAATGTCTGTACTAATCGAGATCAGTCCGACAATCGTCCCGCTAGGGTCTTTGATCGCATCGGCGCTCAAGTGGACCGGAATGGTATGATCGCCCGAAGTGCGGTGGATAACTTCCCCACTCCAGGAATTTCCGTCCCTAATGGTTTCAAACACCTCGGTCCCGAGGATCGGGTCCGCAAAGACAGCTAGGGGTCCTCCTGCGGCATTTAACTGTTCCGGCGTTTCGTATTCATAAAGGTGAGAAAAGGCCGAATTTTGATAAATATGACAGCCCAACCGATTGCTTATGGCGATCGCATCCCCAGAACTTTCTACCGCCTTGCGCGTGAGAATTAATTCAGATTCGGCTTTTTTGCGGGCAGTGATATCTTCCACCATTGCGATCGCAAACTGCGGCGTTTCTCCTTTCCCAGAAACCAGAGAAACACTCAACCGACCCCAAATCCAACTGCCATTTTTACAGCGATATCGTTTCTCAATTTGATACCCCTGCCTCTGTCCTGTGACCATCTCAATAGCTAGTGACCGTTCTACCTTTTGGTCTAATGGATCGCTGAGTTCCAGACAAATTTTTCCCTGTAATTCCTCCTGGGAATACCCTAACATGGACTGAAATGCTGGATTACTATCTAAAATCTCCCAATCCAAAGTCCGCACAACAATTCCAATTGCTGCCCCTTCAAAAATCGCCCGAAACCGTTGCTCACTCTCGCGTAAAGCTGATTCAACATTGGCGCGTTCAATAATTTCTATCCGCAACTGTTCCAAACTGCTATTCAGTTCAGATGTGCGCTGTTTGACGCGCCGTTCCAGTTGAGTATTGGCATGATTCAGCGCTTCTTCTGCTATTTTGTGGTTGGTAATATCCCGAGAGTTAATCACTAACCCGTTCACGGCAGTTTCTGCCAGCAAATTACGGCCTATTGACTCAAAATATAAAATCTCTCCCGTGGCCCGCTGCACCCGATACTCAATTTTCATAATCAAGTCGGGATGGTTACTGAGCATCTGATAGGTCTCCCGCACTTTTGTCACATCATCGGGGTGAACAAATCTGGTGGCATTATGACCAATCAGTTCTTCGGGATAGTAACCCAAAATGCGCTCGACGGAGGGACTATGGTAGCGGATTGTGCCATCGGGTTCTAGGATGGTAATCATATCCGAGCTATTTTGAATCAGCGATCGCCATTTGGCTTCGCTTTGAGTTACTGCTTTTTCCGCTAACTTGCGATCGGTAATGTCAATCATCATCCCTTCCCAGAGAATATCTCCATTCTCCTGTCGTTCCGGTCGCGCCACACATTGCAACCACTTGATCTGGCCCGATCGCATGATAAACCGGCCTTCCCATCGCCAGGGTTCCATCCGTTGCAACTTCGTGGCGATCGAGCGCTTATAACTCGGTCGGTCCTCGGGATAAATCATCTCTCCCAAAATATTGGGATGCTGCTTGAGATAGTCCAGATCTACCTCCATCACATCCAAACAACCGGAGGATAAAAAGGGAAAAGAAACCGCTCCATCTTGATGGATAATCGACTGATAAATTAATCCAGGAATATTATCCGCTAACTTTTGAAACCGCGCTTCACTCTGTTCTAAACCACGGATGGCTACAAATTTTTCCGTCACATTCTGCACCAGAGAAGCCACTCCAATCATCTGACCCTCGGCGTCTACTAAAGGGGTATTGTGCCACTCACAAATAATCACACGACCATCTTTGGTTTGATTTTCGTTGGTACTATAAATCCCCCCTTCTTGATGTAAGAGCGCTTGTAAAACTTCTTCATTCACTTCCCATTGAACATTCTGGGGAATCAACTCTAAGGCATGATGCCCCAGGATTTCCTCCCGAGTATAGCCAAAGAGTCTTTCTGCTGCTGGGTTCCAGTTGCTAACTTCAAATTTTAAGTTCCACTCGACTGCCGCCAGGGGAGTTTGCTGGAGGTGAATCGCCAATTTTTGTTGGGATTCTTGCAGGGCGGATTCTGCCTGCTTGCGATGGGTAATATCCGTGGCAGTCCCCGTGGTCCCGATGATATTCCCGAACTCGTCGTGCATCAGGACCGCATTGAAACTCAAAAATACCGGGGTTCCATCTTGGCGGCGATGTTGAGTTTCGTAGGGAAAAACCGACTCCCCAGCTTGCAGGCGATCGAACATCTGCCGATCTTTGACCCCTTGTTCCGGGTCCATAAACTCGAAAAACAATCGCCCCAGCATCTGGTGGGGTGCATATCCATAAATCTCTTGGGCCGCCCGGTTGACAAAGGTCCAGCGACCCTCCTGATCCAGGGACCAGATTAAATCCCGAGAGGTTTGGACTAAATTCCGGTAATGGCGCTCACTTTGATGCAGGGCTACTTCTAACTCTTGCTGTTCCGTGATGTCTCGCCCCACCGCATAACTGATGCTGTCTGGATAGTGACACGCTTTCCAGGCGAACCAGCGATAGGTGCCATTTTTGTGGCGATAGCGATTTTTAATGGATATATCGGATTGGTGAACGGGATTGGCGACGGTGATGGTGAGTTCTCGATCATCGGGGTGGAGAAACTCAAGCCAAGGGCGTCCCAGCAATTCTTCTTGGGACCATCCTAGGATATGAGTCCATGCTGGGTTAACCCGCTTGAAATAGCCATCGGTTCCGATAATGCAAAAGAGATCGGCAGAGAGCTTAAAGAAAATCGTGGAGACAAGGTGAATCGCCTCAGTCTCGGTTTTTGCGGTGTTGAGTGCCTCGTAAAAGCGATGGGAGTCCCCGGGTGCATTCATAATATTTTGCCAATCCTGTTACTAGATCTCAAGAGTTTGTTGACCCCCTTATGAGCGATCGCCTCGAATGACCTGATGGGTTGCTTTGCCGACTTGTCTTAACCCTGATTTGTCCCTGGAAACGGGCAAGCTGTTGCCTATCTAAATTGGACAGTAGAAGATTCTGACACCCTTGAAAGTGCGAGCATCTTGCTCGCTTTTATCAAGAGCGAGCAAGATGCTCGCACTCCAAAAGAATGTACGCGAATAACTGTGGGAAACGCAGTATATTCCTACTTTTAAAGATAATCTTAGTTTGACAAAATCCTTGAGGATTAGTCAAGTATCGGGGCTAATCTTCAAATTTATAGCCCACACCAATAACCGTTTTAATAAAAGAAGGATTCGCCGGATCCAGTTCTATTTTTTTTCGCAAGCGGGCGACATGAGTATCCACAACCCGTTCATCCCCGAAAAAGTCATCCCCCCAGAGTTTTTCTATCAGTTGCGATCGCTGCCAAACCCGTCCGAGATAGCTTAAAAACGTTGACAACAGATTAAACTCCAAGGTGGTTAAATCCAGGGTTTCCAACTCCCGGTGTTGCAGTTGCCTCGTCGCAATCCGTCGGTCCACATCCACCATAAAATGTTCGGTTTGGTAAACCTGAGAACTCTGATTCCCTTGTCGGAGGCTCCTTCGCAACAAGGCCCGGACCCGCGCCACCAATTCCCGAGGACTGAACGGTTTGACCATATAATCATCGGCCCCTGTGGATAAGCCAATCACCCGGTCAATTTCCTCCCCTCGGGCCGTGAGCACTAAAATATAGGGGTCTTTCTGTCCCGGTTTTTGACGGATGCGCGCACAGACTTCTAACCCATCCAATCCCGGTAGCATTAAGTCTAAAACAATTAAGTCCGGCTGTTCCTCTTCAAAGACGCGCAGGGCGGTCAAACCATCGCGACAATTGATGCAGTGAAAGCCTTCTGCTTCTAATGCCCGTCCTACAATCCGAGCAATTTCCGGTTCATCTTCAACAATTAAAATTTTCATAACTTGGGACAGTCGCCTCCCTTAACTGACCGGGGTGGGCTGGGAATTAGGGGCCGCTTCCAAAGCTGGGGCGATCGCCTGGTCCTGAGTCTTTTCCACCGGATGTTTTTTCTCCGGATACACCGCCAGATCGAACCAGAACGTGGTTCCCACCCCCACTTCACTAACTAAATGCATTTGGGCATGATGTTTTTCCATAATATTGCGGACAATCGAAAGACCCAACCCCGTCCCTTCTAAAGTATGAACCCGGTTTTCCACCCGGAAGAAGCGCTCGAAAATCGCCACTTGGTCTTCTGGAGCAATCCCGATTCCCGTATCCCCTACTTCAATCCGTACCATCGGCACATTGGTTTTATGCTGCTGGTTCGGGAGGGGACATTGAGGATTTCCGTGCCAGGAATTATCCTCTTGGGTTTCCAACAAATAGGCGCGAATCGCAATTCGTCCCCCGGGTTCTGTAAACTTCAGAGCATTCCCCACCAGGTTCGCAAACACCTGCAGGAGCAAATCATAGTTAGCTACCACAGAGGGTAAGTCGGGATCAACTTCTTGAATCAGGTTGATATTTTTATCTTTGGCATTTAGCTGATAGGTTCGCAGGGTTTGTTCCACGGGTTGAGCGATTTCCACAGCTTCAAACTGATAGCTGCGGCTGGATTCCAAACGAGACAGGTCCAGAACATCGTTAACCAGGCGGGTGAGGCGATCGGTTTCCCGGTTGGCGGTTTCTAAGAACTCCTGACGCTCCTCCTGGGTGAGTTCTTCCCCATACTCATGCAAGGTTTCAATAAAGGACTTGATATTAAATAACGGCGTTCTCAGTTCATGGGAGACATTGCTAATAAACTGACTCTTCGCTTCGTTGAGTTTGACCTCCCGGGTAATATCTTGAACGGTCATGGCAATGCCTTTGAGACTCTCGCGATATTGCTCGGGGGTCGCCGAGGAAATCGAGTCATTATGATAAAGGGTACATTCCGTGGCGTAGGGACGTTCTGGGGTCGTACAGGTATCTTCGTGATGGTAGGTACAACTCTTGCATAAGGGATCGACCCCAGGGGCTTTATGCAGCAGCACGGTACTGAGTAAAATCCTGACTGTGCGTTTTGTCGGTTCGCTCAGGGTGAGGCGAAACTCCCCACTCTCTCGGGAAGCGTATCCGTTGCCGGACATATCCCCATCCCCGTCATTGGAGGATGAGAGTTCTCGCCGGGAATCCCCTGCGGCCATTTCATACAGGGGTTGACTTAGCTCGGATCTGACGGCTGCAGGGAGCAAATCCAGGATATTTTGAGAAATTAGGTTTTTGCCTTCCCAGCCGAAAATCCTCCGGGCGGTGGGGTTGACTAAAATTACCTGTAAGGAGGTGTCTAATAAGACTGCACCATCGGCGATCGTGGAAACTAGGGTTTCTAATTTGGCTTTTTCGGCTGTGAGTTCTTCAATGTTTTGCTCTTCATACCGTTCTAGCCGTTCAGCCATTTCATTAAAGCTGCAAATTAATTCCCCGAGTTCCCCTTGTAGGGGGAGGTCAATGCGCTGCTTGAAGTTTCCTGTGGCAATGTTTTTCACCCCAACGAGCAATTCTTTAATCGGTTTGGTAATGGTTAAGGCATTAAAGACGGCCCCTAAAATTACCATCACCCAGATGGAGATAAATACGGCAATGGTGACATCCCGGGTGAGGTTGGAGGAGGTGACGACGGTGGGATTGGGGTTGATCCCGATCGCCAATACGCCTAAATATTCGTTTTCGTGAGCCAGGGGGACAAATACATCGGTGACGGTGCCAGAGGGGGTGCGATGCTGCCGGACCATTGGTAGGTCATAAGTATTGGCAAAGCCCTCGGGAAGTTGAATCCTCCGTTGCAGGGTCAGGGAGTTTTGGACCTCGGACTCAGAGAAGGGTATTCCCAGGAAAATTTGGCCTTCGCGATCGGCATAGAGCATATAGCGCACGCTGGTGGTGCTGCTATAGAACTGATGAGAAAAGCGGGCCACTTCTGTGCGATTATCTTCGGCAATTAATGGGGCGACATTGGCCGCCAGAAGTAGTCCTAAATCACGACCGAAGCGGGTGTCATTGATTCGGGCATCCTGCTGAATTGTATTGACAGCCCAAAAGGTGAGTCCACTCATAATGAGGGACACAACCAGGGTAGCGGCTGCCATCAGTCGGGTCTGGAGGGTGAATTCAGACCACCAACGGGCAATAATTTCGCGGATTTTGTTTAGGAGAGCCAGCAAGGTTCTTTCTATCCGGTGGAAGGCAATGATGAGAGATGAGTCTATTGCTATTGTGCCACGTTCTGAGGTTTTGGGATGAAGGGACGTGGTTTTTTCTGGGGCGATCGCCCTCAACCCCTCTTACAAGAGTAGGTTTTTTATGTTCAGGGGGATTTGCCTCACATTTAAGTGAACTTCCGGTCCCCGGACCTTGGCAAGGTCCGGG
>NZ_JAFLQW010000229.1 GCF_017313335.1 Phormidium pseudopriestleyi FRX01
AAATGGGCGCGATTACGTCCAGGGGAATTAGTTCCCACTTAGGATGGAAATCAATCACCGCTTCAATCGATTTAATCTTGTCCAGTTTCGTTTATTTTACCCCAACTTCGACCCGTTTAAATCGATTGAAACCCCACAATTAAAGGGGCATTGTAGGGACAGGGCAAATGCTCTGTCCTTCCTCATTTTCAGACAACCCAACACCAGCTTTACAACGGAACCCTCACCTGGAGGTCGTTACCCGATCAGAAATCTCTTGGGATTTAAGGGAGATCAGACCCGGCCCCTGTTGTTAAGAATGGTCCCATTACTGCAAGGTTGTCGATATATAGCAGTTTTTGGACTCATGAGGTACAGATATTTCTATAGCAATCCTAAATGATTTATGACATATATAGCTCCCCTCTCCCCCTTTGGGAGAGGCCTGTCCTGAGCTCTGAGCCCTGAGCCCTGAGCCCTGAGCCCTGAGCCCTGAGCCCTGAGCCCTGAGCGGGTCGAAGCCTGTCCTGAGCCCTGAGCCAGTCGAAGCCTGTCCTGAGCCCTGAGCCAGTCGAAGGGTCGAAGGGGGTCGAAGGGGGTCGAAGGGGGTCGAAGCCTGTCCTGAGCCCTGAGCCAGTCGAAGGGTCGAAGGGGGTCGAAGGGGGTCGAAGGGTCGAAGGGGGTTGGGGGTGAGGGCATTCCACAACTGATAAAGGATCTGCTATAGCAATCCTAAATGATTTGGAGCAAAACTCGCAAGCAAGACTAGCTATATTTTCTTAACCCTTCTATATAGGTCAGGAATCTGGCGATCGCACCCTAAATTAACCCTTTCCGCCCCAATCCTGGCACAGGTTGAGGACCCTGAAACAATTCTATTTTTAATAACTTATTATTATATCATATAAAGCTGGCTTGTCAAGATATATTAAAAAAACCCTACCCATCCACTAAACTCTCATGATCCAGAGGCTATAAGGAGTGCGAGCATCTTGCTCGCTTTAAAAATAGCGTTAAAAATAGCGAGCAAGATGCTCGCACTCCAAAAGAATGTACCTCATAAATGTGGAAAACGCTATATTCCCAAACCCGCCCATAATTCCCTTCCATTCTCCATATCAAACCACCTGAAACGTAATCGATAAAGCCGCCATTTCTTCCGTTTGAGCCACCCGAGAACGGGGGTCAAAAGATGCTGGAATAGAGCGACTTTGGTTCAAATCTCCCCATAAATTTTCCACCGCTGAAACCGATTCCTCTGCCAATCCTAACACCCCATCTCTCGTCCCTCGCGCTGCTGCAATTTGTTGTAACTGTTGCAGGGAAGTCCGCAAGGGAGACAGACTGGCGATCGCCAAAATTTCAGCCGTCCCCAATGGCGGTGAAATCGTCAGTTTAAACGGATCGCCACTCTCAGGAATCAACCGCGTTTCCCCCGCCTTCACCAATGCTGCATCAACCCCTGCCGTCCAACTATTCGGAAAAACCACCACCAATTCCCCCGTCGTCGTAATCACCAACAACGTCACATATAAATCCCGACTTTCCCCATTCCTCACCTCACACTGCACCTCAACTCCCACCGGAATCCGAGGAATCCCCCCTCCCAAGTTCGTAGTAACGACTTCAGTCGTCCCTCCACTCCCCCCACGAGTCGTAAACGCACTCGCCGCAAACTGCGCCTGAGACCCTTGCAACATTTTCAATCCCAAAGATACATTCAACCGAGAGGATTCCGCATTTAAGGTCAATTTCACCAATCGCGCCGCCAACAATGCCCGAAACTTACTTTTCAGGCGATCGCATCCTTGAACCACCGACTCTCCCACCTCTCCAAACGAACCCGGAATCAAATCCAACCCCGCATCATATAACCCCAAACTCCCCACTGCCGGAACCTCCGCCATCCCTGATTCCCGCACTTCCTGATGCAACGCCTCCGTCATCCGTCCCAAAATATAATGCACCTCAGTTTCCCCCAACGGCAACGCTTCCATCCGTTCTAGGGCCGCAACTGCCCGGTTTGCCGCCTCCAACTCTCCCCCCAACGACTCATCCAACCCAATCCGCAACGTGAGATTATCCGGAATCGCCCGCGCCTGTTCCTGCAACAGCGCACCCGGTTTGACTCCTGCCGAGGATGCGACTGCCTTCCCCTGCGCCAATAACCCCTGGCGCGACTCAATTTGAACCAATCCTGGGGGTTCTGCCTCCGTCACCACCGCAAACACCGCATTGCGATTAAACGCCGTCAACGACTGCGGATCAATCCCCCCTAACCACACTTGCAGGCGATCGCCATTCACTGCCGTAATCACCGCCTCTGCCGGAGGTGACTGTACCGGCAGGAAATAAGTCGGTTGCGATTCGTTCCCGCTTCCCGGTTTAACCTCCATCTCCGGTACTTGGCGAGTCGAAGAAATTCGCATCGTACTCCGTGAGACATTCCCCACCACCGTTTTTACCGTGTGACTGCCTGTTTGCTGCCATAGATACTGCGTGAGAACATAAGTAAACGCCCCAGCAAAAAATCCCTCAAACGCCGCATCTGCCGCCAATTGCGTCGCTGCTGCCGAAGCAATCACCACCCCTTTCGCCACCCCCTTTTGCCGGTCCTCCACAAACTGCTGTTGTGAGACTCCCAACTGAGAAATCCACTGCTGATGATAGTCTCGTTCTTCCGCATTGGGATAATCCCCGCCAGGAATTGCCCGAATCGTCAAATTTCCCCGCTTACCCCCACCGGAGTGACAACTATCTAAAACTACCGTAATATTTTCCGTATTAATCGCCGACATCCACAGAAACAAACTCGCCCCCATAATATCAGAAACTGTCCGCTGACCCTCCTCAATTAAAGTCTGGCGATCGCTTGGAACAAAGGTACTATTCAACCGTTCCCGAGGATTCCCCAAGGGATTATAAGGATTAACCACCTGTGCACCATGTCCCGAAAAATGCAATACCACCACATCCCCCGGTTTTGCCTGAGCAATTAAATGAGATTCCACCGCCTCAATCAACCCAGCGCGAGTTGGTTTAATGGGGGTATTATCCGTCACCATCAGAATATCTTGGGGATTAAATCCAAACCGATGAATCAACAACTCTCGCTGTAACTCAACATCAGTAATACATCCCCGTAACGGACTAATTTTAGCCTGAAAATAGTCATTAATTCCTATCAACAAAGCCAACTTGCGCGGCGTATCCTGAGCCAAAACCTGAGCATACCGCAACCCTTGCCGCTGAACCTCTAATTGACTCCACCCTAAAACCCCTAAAGCTGCACCGGCACCTTGAAGAAAATAACGACGTTTCATAACAGCCCTTATTCTAAAAATTCCTAAACAATTCCAGACAGTCCGACCCTAGGCCAAATTCCCTCAATTTTACTCGAAAGAGTACCCAAATCCAACTCTCGCCCTTCCCAAAGCAGGACCTCTTCAGAATTGACCAATATTTCTCAGCTTATCATGCCGTGACTGCCCCTATTCTCACGATAAAGTCCCTTAACCCCACTTCAATTCTCCTAAAATCCTCTCAAAACATTAAAAAAATATAAAATTTTACAGAATTCAACTCTAACCCTATGTTATGGTAGCGAAAATCCTAAAGTCACCGGAACCAATCCAAACAACTCAATCCACTCAAAATTAACGCAAAAAACCATCCTTAAATTCCAACCATCCAGACCGAAATCATCAAATCCTCTCCGTGAAAAT
>NZ_JAFLQW010000558.1 GCF_017313335.1 Phormidium pseudopriestleyi FRX01
GGTTTACGCTTAACTTTTGGCTGTAGCACCTTTGTCCCGAAAGCGCATACCCCGTTTCAGTGGTTTGGGGTGAATCCTCAAGCAGAAAAACGGTTGAAAAAGCTACAGAAAGAGTTGGGGAAATCGGGTATAGAGTTTCGGCCAGAGAGTTATAATTGGTCCGTGATTCAAGCTTTAATTTCCCGAGGCGATCGCCGCTTATCTTCCCTTCTTGAATTAGTCCGCCATTATGGCGAAACCCTTGGCAGCTACCGTCGCGCCTTTAAAGAACTGCGCGGAACATTACCCGACTTAGACTTTTACGTTCATCAGAATTGGGAATCAACCCAAATTTTACCCTGGAATCATATTTTAGGACCCTTACCTGTCACCACCTTGCAGAAACATCTCGCTGAGGCAACGAGTTATTTTCCCACTTCGGAAATTCATGTTAACATGAAATGATTCATAATTTTTATTTCCATCACAATTTATGCAGACCACAGCCGAATATTATTGTGCTTATTGTGGCGAAGATAATGTCATTTTTGTCGATTTGAGTGCAGGAAGTTATCAGTCTTATGTCGAAGATTGTCAAATTTGCTGCCAACCGAATATTTTATACTTGCAGCTAGATGAAGACTCCCTGGATGTAGAAATCAGCAGCGAACCTGAAAGTTAAATCAAAATAAGACATAATTTATGCTACATTTTAAGTATTCTAGTCTGATAAATGCTCCGGTAGAAGTCGTATGGAACTTTCACGAAAGACCGGATATTTTACAACAGTTAACTCCCCCGTGGCAGCCGGTAGAAATTGTCCGTCGAGAAGGGTGTTTAGAAGTAGGTGCCATTTCAGAATTTAAAATTTTTTTAGGACCGATTCCGGTCCGTTGGTTGGCGCGGCATACGGACTGTGAACCGTATCAATTGTTTATTGATGAACAAGTGGAAGGACCGATGGACCAGTGGATTCATCGCCATGAATTTATCGAGGAAAATGGTAAAACTCGGTTAATTGATGCGATCGATTATGCCATACCCGGGGGATGGGTTCCGGATTTGATGTTGGGGTGGTTTGTAGATGCACGTCTGCGGGATATGTTTCGCTATCGCCATGAGGTGACTCAACGAGAGTGCAGCCGTTAGTTTCAACTTATTTAGTCCCGGTTTTTGTGGGAATCTTAATCATAAACTCTGTACCCAATCCCGGTTGAGACTGACAGTCTAAAATTCCCCGATGTTTTTCCACAATAATTTGATAGCTAATCGACAATCCTAATCCGGTGCCTTTACCCACTGGCTTTGTGGTAAAAAACGGGTCAAATAAGTGATTTTTTACCGTTTCCGTCAGTCCCGGACCATTGTCTTTAATCCGAATCACCACAAAATCATCCTCGGTGAGTTCCGTGTGAATATTAATGGTGGAGGAAGGATTTCGCGAAGCTGAGTTGGGAGTGGGGAATTTCCCATTTCCCGGTTCTCCAGGTAACCCTTTTCGTTCCTCCACTGCATCGATCGCATTGGCAAGAATGTTCATAAAAACTTGGTTCAATTGCCCTGGATAACACTCAATTAAGGGTAATTTACCGTATTCTTTGACTACCTGAATCTGAGACAGGCGATGTTGCAATATGAGTAAGGTGTTGTCAATGCCTTCATGAATGTCTACCGGCTTTTTCTGGGATTCATCTAACCGGGAAAAATTTCGCAGAGATAAAACAATTTGGCGAATTCGTTCGGTTCCCAACTTCATCGAATGCAGGGCTTTAGGCAAATCATCTAAGATAAAGGCTAAATCCAGTCCTTCCAGCAAATCGCGGATTTCAGGAACTGGTTCTGGATAGTAGTGTTGATAGAGTTCTATCAGGGGGAGAAGTTCTTTAAAATAGTCAGTGGCGTGAATGGCGTTCCCATGAATGAACGTCACCGGGTTATTAATTTCATGGGCAATTCCGGCCACCATTTGGCCTAAACTGGACATTTTTTCGGTTTGAATCAGTTTAGTTTGGGTTTCTTGGAGTTGATATAAGGCTTGTTCGAGATGTTGTGCTTGGTCCCGCGCTTGCTGTGCTGTAGCGCGAGATTGAGCGTAGAGTTCCGCTTGGTCGATCGCAATCGTCAGGCGATCGCTAATTGAGTGCATTAACACAACTTCGCTCTCATTCCAAGCCCGTTCCCCACTACAATGAACACAACTTAAAACCCCCATTTGACCCGAATGCGTCTGTAACGGCAGGCAGAGCAAGGATTTAAACACCCAGGTGCGAAAAATCTCTACCACCGTCCCATCGGGATAGGATTCCACCGCATCAATGCGAATCGGTTGCAGTTGCAAACACTGATGGGACCAAGATTCACTCACAGAATAGAAACCCAGGGGACTCACCACCCCGGGCGATCGCGCTTCTTTAACCGTTTCCCAATCCAGGACCGGACAATCATGCTGTTGCATTGGCGATCGCAGTCCTTCTGGAGGCATTCCATTCGGTCGATACCAGCTAAAATAACAGAGTTCAATTTGCAACAACTCGCGAATTTCTTCCACCGTTGTTGCTAAAATTGTCTCTAAATCCAGAGATTGCCGAATCTGTTCCGTGAGTTGATTCAGCAACGCTTCCCGCAACGCTTTTTCCTGTAACCGTTCCTCCGATCGCCGCAATGCTGCCTCAGTCTGTTTGCGCTTCGTAATCTCTTCTACCGTTCCCTCATAATAAAGTAACATTCCCGTCTCGTCCCGGACCGCCCTGGCATTTTCAGCAATCCAAATAATTCGGCCATTTTTGCAGTAAACCTGAGACTCAAAATCAGAAATTTTTCCATGTTGGGCGATCGCCTCAATAAACTCATTCCTGCGATTTTTATCCACATAGAGTTGATAATTTACATTCCGCAGTTCCTGCATCAGTTCCTGGGCTGACTCATACCCATAAATCCGCGCTAAAGCCGGATTGGCACTAATATATTCCCCCTCCTGAGTCGTCTGAAAAATCCCCATAATCGCATTTTCAAAAATGCTGCGATATTTCTCCTCCACCAATTCCCGCGACGCCATTTCCCCTTGCAACTGGGCGATCGCCTCCTGTAACTGTTCCGTGCGCTCCTCCACCCGCTGTTCTAACACTTCATTCGCCGCTTTTAATGCATCTTGATATTGCTGACGCTCCGTAATATCCTGAACCAAAGAAGCCACCCCAATTGCCGTCCCATTCGGGTCAATTAGCGGGGTATTATACCATTCACAAACAATAATTTCACCCGATTTAGTAAAATTATCATTCGTGCTGCGCGTCCCCCCAGTTTGTTGTAATAACGCCTGAAACACTTGGTCCACTTGCTCCCAGGCACTCTTGGGAACAATCAGGTCCACTGCATGATGGTTCAGGGCTTCACCTTTGGAATACCCAAACATTTTTTCCGCCGCTGGATTCCAGTCCATTACCTCAAAATTCCAATCCCATTCAATCACCGCTAGAGGCGTTTGTTGGAAATGTAATCCGAGTCTTTGTTCCGACTTTCTGAGCGCTTCTTGGGCCATTTTACCCTCAGTAATTTCAATCAGCAATCCATCCCATAAAATATCCCCATTCTCTTGCTTTTCCGGTCGAGAATGACCCTCAATCCAGACCACTTTACCCGAGGGAGTGATAAATCGTCCCTCCCAGTGCCAGGGTTCTAAGGTGTCAGCAGAAAGGGCGACCGAACGGGAAAAATTGGGCAGATCATCTGGGTGAATTAGATTAATTAAGACCTGGGCATTATTTTCAATTGACTCCGCCTCAATTTCAAAAAAATCCCGACATCCCGGACTGATATAAGGCAAAAATACATATCCATCCGGACGCATCAGAAATTGATAAATCACTCCGGGTAAATTAGCTGCCAACTGCTGGAACCTTCGTTGGGAAACGGTTAGTTTTTCCTCAGTTTGCTTCTGGGAGGTGATGTCAAATTGAATGGCAATATATTTGTAGGGAATTCCCTCGGCATTCAGAATGGGAGTAATGGTTGTATTGACCCAATAAACCGATCCATCTTTGCGTTTGTTTTTAATTTCACCGCGCCACACTTGACCTTGGGATATCGCCTGCCACAGTTCGGTAAAAAATTCCGGCGGATGAAAGGCCGAATCAACAAGTGCCGGGGTGCGATCGACACTTTCCTCTCGACTATATCCGGAGATTTCTATAAATTTATCGTTCACCTCGGTAATTCGTCCGCGATCGTCGGTTTCAATCACGATCGCCGTATGATTCACCGCAGATTTCCAATTCAGTAAATTTTCTTCACACCGTTGCAAATTAATTGAGCAAGTCGTCATGATTTACCTGGGGGTACAACTGGCTTTAGGTTCTGTCTCTATTAAAGCGATTTCACCGGGAAGAGTCATGAATTGTTGCGAACTGTAACACAAGGATCCTTTTTGGGGGTCCCAGAGCCCAGTCCGTAACAGTACCTCCGCGCGCGATCGCCCTCCCATCCCTCAGATTTCCAGAGAGTACCCCTGGGGATGTTCGGTTATTACCACCGGATTCGTTGTCAACCGCCCTTGCAACATTTCTTTACAGTTTGTTACATTAATTTACATAAGGAACAAAACAACTGGAGAAAATTCATGAAAACCGACTTTAACTTCCCCGGCAAGTACCTCATGGGTCCCGTCGTCTTCCGCCCCAGCTTTAACGAGCAATCCGAAGAAATTAACGCCAATCAAGCCTGGTCCTTGTTTTTCACCGCAGGACAAGAAGACAAAGCCTTGGGATTCAATACAGAAGCGGGTAGATTTTTCACCAACCTCCTCATGGCGATCGCAGTCAGTGGAGTGGTCTGGGCCTTAGTCTTTAACAAGATCGGCTAAATGAAACGCCAAAGCCCAGTACCGTGGAAGGTACTGGGCTTTTTGTTGGATTCCAATTGAACAAGACCATCAAAAATGCCTCCCCATGTTCTAAAGGAGGCATTTTTGATGATTAGTCCTGACAACCGGAATTCAGAGGCAGCATCAACGACCGTTTAAGCCGGATAAATCCGGAGACGGCGATTCGGTTCATCTCCAAAACTGCAAGACTTTAACCGATAATGTTCCACCAACTCATGTTGCATCTTACGGACTTGACCCCCACGCGGTAACAATTCCACCGGCTGTCCCTTGGGAATCACAATCTGTTCCACCGCCAGACGGGCCTCTTCCAGGGCCTCGATTTCATCATCGCTACCACTGTGGGCAAACAGAGACACATCGGACAGTTCCGACGTACTCCCTTCCTCCAAATGCAGCATCCGGCGTAAGGAATGAGCAATCTTGGGAACACTGCTGGAATTAATCGTGAAGATTGGCACCTGGCGGTTTTTAGACATTTGCCGTAACTTAGAATGGTTTTTAACGTGCGATCGCACCGCCAACACCACATCCGCACTATCAATATCCTTCGTCACCACCACCGGCAGGGCCAGAGTGCGAATCACCTGATCCAACTGATGACGACTGACCCCATAAGGATAGACGTGTAACGGCAAATCTTCCCCATTCGGACCTGCCAACGGTGATATTTCCTCAAACCCATAATCCGCCGCCGACGAAAAGCGATCGCCAGGATACAACGACTCATTCAGCATTTGCTCAAAGGACTTTTCCTCCGGCACCGCCTGAGATCTACGCCCCAACTCCGGCAAAGTTTGCGCCGGTAACGGCTGCATCTTCCCACTCGCACGCAACCCCGCACTCCCAAACGGACTTACCGTCCCTGTCGTCGTCGTCGGATTTTGGGGATGTAACTCATTAGTAGTCGTCACCTTCCCGCTTTCGCTCACCGTCCGCACTTGGAGATTCGGCTGGCGTCCCCGCAGCAAACTATCTACCGTTTCCGACACCCGTTCATGAACCACCCAGCGCTTGCGTTCGCTCATTTCCACCGCAATTTCAAAAGTCGGGGGTGCTTTGCGTTCCAAGACCGTTTTCTGAGACCCCCGACGCCGCGCCTCTTCATCGCCAAGAGTCACAGACTGAATTCCCCCCACCAAATCGCAAAGGGTAGGGTTTTTAATCAAGTTTTCAATCTGGTTACCGTGGGCAGTTCCCACCAACTGCACCCCGCGTTCCGCAATGGTTCGGGCCGCTAATGCTTCCAGTTCGGTGCCGATTTCATCAATGACAATCACTTCCGGCATATGGTTTTCCACCGCCTCAATCATCACCTTATGTTGAAACTCCGGTGCCGCCACTTGCATCCGTCGCGCCCGCCCGATCGCCGGATGAGGAATATCCCCATCCCCAGCAATTTCGTTAGAGGTATCGATAATCACCACCCGTTTGTGGAGTTCATCTGCCAAGACTCGCGCAATTTCACGCAATGCCGTAGTTTTCCCCACCCCCGGACGGCCTAACATTAAAATGGATTGTCCGCTTTCGACTAAATCGCGGATCATGTGAATCGTGCCGAATACAGACCGCCCCACCCGGCAAGTTAAGCCGATAATTTCCCCCGTCCGATTGCGAATCGCGCTGATGCGGTGCAGGGTTTGTTCAATACCGGCGCGATTATCTCCGCTAAAGTGACCGACTCGTTCGATCGCATATTTGAGGTCAGAACGAGAAACGGGGATATCGCTGATATATTCGGCTGTATTGGGAAAACGCGCTTCCGGAAGCCGTCCCAAATCCATCACCACCTCAATTAAGTTACTCAGGGATGAGTGCGTTGTTAAGTGTTCGCGAATGGTTTCGGGCAAAATTTGCAGCAATTGGCTGAGATCGTCGGTAATCTGCGTTCTTCCGAGATCGACGTTTTCCACTCCACTCTGCGCTTGGGATTGGATCGGGTTGTCAATCGGTTGATTTCCCTGAGAATTAACCATAAATTCTGGCGTCGATAACTGAGCAGGACAAAAAGGTAAAAACAGAAAATGGAGGAGTCAAACGTTGGAGATCAATTAAGCGTGGTCTATCATGGCAATGTATTATTTGTATTATTCTGTAATTGTAAGCCAAATTTGATTTCAGAAACAAGGGAATTAGCTAAACTTACTGCTTCCCACAGTAAATCTGGGCAGTCTTCCAGGGCGTAACTCCCTGAGAAAGTCTCTCCCTGCTGTTGTTCAACCCGTTCTAAAATGGGGGATAAGAGCACGCGAGCATAGCTGCCATAGGCGACTCCAGATAGAAAGGAGTTGGTATGATTATCTCCGGGGTTGACTTGACTCTGGCGCAATAATCCCATTGATTTGAGTTTGGAAACCGTATGCTGATTGGTGCCACCGGCAAGTTGGACAAATCCCGGTAACCCCGCCGCTAAAACTTTTTGGCCTAATTTGATGGCGGCGCGAGTGGTCCCGATGCCAATATCTCCACTCATCGGACGTCCGTCCGTTTGCCAGATCAGCGCACAGGGGAGGGGAGAGATGGCGTGATAAATGGCCCAGAGGTAATCAATCAGGTTTTCCCCATCGGGACAGCTAATGGCAACGACCTTAAGCTGGTTTACTTCAGGGGCGATCGCACTCCACAGGCGTTTAAAATCCTCGATTCGACCCACTTGCGTATGAATTTCTACAGCGTTGACGCCTTTAGATAACACCGATGGGGCGATCGCTGTCGGTGTCGAGACATACGAACGGGTGACAATTTGTCCAATGGGACAAACGGGTAGGCATCGTCCGCATCCATAACAGCGGTCTTCTATGACCCCGGCAGACTGAAACTCCGGTGAATTTTGAGTGGTCTTAAAGGATGAATCACCGGGTTTGGGTTGAATGGTTAAAGCTGACGGGGGAAAGGCGATCGCCTGCGCTGGACAAATACTTTCGCAAGGTCGAGGACAATCTGGGGGACAGTTTTCTGGATTAAATTCTGCTTTTCTAAAATGTGGATCTTCCCCATCATTTAAGCTGACCATGAGTAATGGCCGAGATACTTCCCTCTTCGCGAAATGATGGCGATCGCCTCGTTTTTGAGCCGCTTGCGCGAGGGTGACACCCTTTTCTATCGCTTCCACGGCAGCAGCAATCACCGCTGGATCTGCGGCAACATCAATACAGTCCGCACCAGCTAGGCAATAGGCCAAGGTAATATTTCGCACAAACTGCAAATGCTGAAAACTGGCACCGCAGATGAGCTTAAACCAATGGCCTTCAGATAAGGATGTTAACGGGTCGTTCAAGTTGCTCACACCTCTATGCTAATGCGAGCGGTTACAGATTGGGAGTGCTGACCACAATTTATTTCTAGGGGAACAGTTGGAAGGAATGGGTTAACCCGGTTCCGGTTGCAGATCAAGGTTGAGGGCGATCAGGTTTCCTTTCCAGATTTAGGGAAATCCCACTCTTCTGACTCTATATCTAGGGTTGGAATTCCCTCCATCAGCCGGAAAAATGCCGCTATCCCTCTCCCCTTTTCTCCGATGGGTTTGCCTCTAAATAGGCGATCGCGGCCTCCAACTTCGACGAATAATGTTCCGCAAATTGTCCGAACCAAAACCCTTCATCGGAATAAGGATCTAGTTTTTTCAACCACTCCTGTGCTCGTTTGGCTAACCCGAACCGCTGTTTCTGCTTGAGACGTTCCAGCTTTTTCGCTTCTTCCTGGCGTTCTTGTTCGCGTTGGAGTTGTTCCGCCTGTTCTCGCGCCTCAACCTCCTGCTTGACATCCCCGAATAACTGATCTAAATGTCCACCCAGTCCCTCAGACGTTGACTCCAACGCGATCGGATTAACATTCAAGGAAGGCTGCACTTTGGGTTCCTTCGCTTCCGACTGAACTTTCTCTAACAAACTGTCTAAATTATACATCACCTTGGGCGGATTGGCCGATGGCAACTTGCCAGGTTTTGGGGTTGGTTTTGCCTGCACTTGATCCGGCGACTTCGGCCCCGGATTTTCATTTTCAGCCTTGATTTGCTCTAATAATTTTTCAATTGAATCCATATCCTTAATTCCTCTTCTACTCTCCTAATCGAACAATTTAAGACGATTCCCGTTTATTTTATTTTAAAGACAATATTCAATCTTTCACCCGACCCCTTGCTATCCAATCCTCTCATTTTTCTGACAGGATGAGGCCCGAAGGACAAGAAACCGGGTTTTTGGCGAGGATTATGCTAAATAGCAGAGATTGTGTAAAAAACCCGGTTTCTAACCTTTAAGGGACAAGAAACAGAATTAGACTCAAGGGACAAGAAACAGGGTTTTTAGCGAGGATTATGCTAAATAGCAGAGATTGTGTAAAAAACCCGGTTTCTACCCTTTACTGTACCCCCGAACTAGAGGAGGTAGAAGGGGTTGCAGATTTAAGAATGTACCTTTTGCAAACAGGAGGCAGAGCCTCCATTAGAGCATTCCCAGGCAGAGCCTGGGAACGAGGTTGAGTGTTTAAATCTAATCCCCGATCGCCTTCAGTAACACCTCCGACAATGTGTAATCCTCCATTTCATCCATCGTAATCGTATCGACGATATCAAACTTCGCCCCTACGCCTTCCAACTCATCATCCAAGGCTTTTAAAAACCGAGTAGCTTGGGCATCATTTCCCACTTGAATCATAGAAATAGCTAACTCTTCATCCCGATCCATCTGACGAGTTGCCTCTATAATCACTTTCATCACCGCCTTGCGATCGTCTGGTTCTCCATCGGTAATCACCAGAATCGTTTCACCGGATTTCGCCTCACCGGACGCTTTATTTTTAAAATAATGATTCACCGCATCTTTTAAAACCGATGCTAAATCCGTTCTTCCCGAAGGTTCGTTTTCTTGGAAAACTTGCGCGACTTTCGCCGAAGTTACATTGTCATAGCGTTGAAAGCGCCCGGAAAACAGATAGACGGTAATTCCATCGGGATCTAACTGTTCGCATTTCGCCGCCAAAGCAAAGGTAGACTCTTCTGCCGAGGACCAGCGCGTTTTGTTCCCACTGCCATCGGTGGTCATCATACTGCCGCTTTTATCCACAATCAACGTGTAATCTCGATTGTCTAACATAATTGTCTCGTTGTTTTCAGATCAAAAAAGGTAAAATTTCCGCCGAAGCGGGAAGAGAATGAAATGACCGTAAATTAATCAACGATCGCCCGTAACAGAACCTCTTTCAAAGGCGTTTCTTCCATATCATCCATCGTAATGGTATCTACGATGTCAAATTTGGCTCCAACGCCTTGTAAATCATCATCCAAAGCCTTTAAAAAGCGCATCGCTTGGGCATCATTACCCACTTGAATAAAAGACATGGCTAATTCTTCATCCCGATCCATCTGGCGGGTGGCTTTAATAATCACTTCCATCACTGCTTTGCGATCGTCTGGTTCCCCATCAGTCACCACGAGAATGGTTTCTCCATTGGGTTTAGTTTGACCGGAAGATTTGCGCTGAAAATACTGATTCACAGCATCTTGGAGGACTGCTGCTAAGTTGGTCCGTCCCATCGGCTCATTTTCCTGATAAATCTGCTCGACTTTGGCTGCGGTTACATTATCGTACCGTTGAAATCGTCCAGAAAACAAATAAATGGTAATCCCATCGGGGTCAAATTCTTCACATTTTCGGGCTAAAGCTATGGTAGATTCTTGAGCCACTTGCCATCGGGTTTTACCCCCCGGTTGATCCGGGATGGACATACTGCCACTTTTATCGATGATTAGAGTATAATCGCGATTGTCTACCATGATTTTTTGCTCTGAATAAATTAAACTGCATCGGATGAAAGCGAGTTAACAAATGTATCTCACTTTAGATAATATGGCCTCAACTCTTCAAAAATCAGGCCCATTATCAACGGACTCTTCCCTGAGTCCATTAAATTTTCTAAGTCGGGCGATCGCAGCCCAGCCTTCTTTGATGATAAGCTGCTCATCAATTAATCAATGATGGCATTCATCAAAACTTCGGTCAAAGTCATTTCTTCCATGTCATCAATCGTTAAAGTATCCACGATATCAAACTTAGCCCCGGCATTAATTAAATCATCATCCAGTGCTTTGAGAAATTGAGTGGCCGTGCGATCGTTACCAATTTGAATGAAAGAAATCCCCAATTCTTCATCTTTATCAATTTGGCGAGACGCTTCAATGATTACTTTCATCACCGCTTTGCGATCGTCCGGTTCCCCATCGGTGATGGCTAAAATCGTTTCCCCATTCAGTTGGGTTTGACCCGCAGATTTTCGTTTAAAGTAATTATTCAGCGCATCTTGTAAAACCCCCGCTAAGTCGGTTCGACCCGCAGGCTCATTTTCCTGGAAAATCTGCTCGACTTTAGCTGCTGTTACATTGTCGTAGCGCTTAAACCGGCCTGAAAAAACGTAAACTGTAATGCCGTCGGGGTCTAACTCTTCGCATTTTCGGGCTAATGCCAGGGTAGACTCTTGTGCTTCTTGCCATCGGGTTCGTCCCCCCCGTTGGTCTGGGGTGGACATACTGCCACTTTTGTCAATAATCAGTGTATAATCGCGGTTATCTAGCATCAGAATAGCCCTAAGTCTGTGCAAAAAACATCAGAAGCGGGAGTGCTGCTATCGGCTCAGTCATCCGAGGCGATCGCCGCTGTCCCCTCCTCTTGATAGCTTAACTCAAAGCCGCTCTCTAAAACTTACTCAAACTTAATTGTATGATGTTTAGTTCCTAGCTTGGATCTTCATAAGACCTTTCCATCACTAGGCTTACACGGCTGAACTATCCGCGTTTTCCAAAATAATTGAGGCATTTAAGTCACGATCTATTGAGATGTGACAGTTCGGACAGTCATACTGCCTTTTGTCCAGGGGCATTTTTTGTCGGTGTCCGCAGTTGGAACA
>NZ_JAFLQW010000150.1 GCF_017313335.1 Phormidium pseudopriestleyi FRX01
AGACGGGACAACCGGGACCGTGAATTAAAGTAATGTTATCTGGCAACAGTTCATCAATGCCAAATTTGACGATCGCATGGGTTTGACCCCCGCAAATTTCCATAATCGTCCAGGGACGGGTGGTAATACGGGCGATCGCCTCAGCACAATCTTGAGCAGTCGTAGCATCTCGATATTCATCTACAAATTTCATAATTTGTCATGTGTCATTTGTCATTTGTCATTTGTTGTTTGTCATTTGTCCTTGGTTGATGGGGAAGGATGGGGGATGGGGGGAAACGACTGAAGTCGTTACTACAAACTTTCCCATCCTCCCCAGCTTGCTACTGCCTAACTTACAGCAGTTGGAGTTGCTGCTGGGATGTTGCTACCGTGATGTTCCAGGGAATGTGAGGCATCTCCCACATAAATCCCCAGTGCGCGTGCAGTTTGTACCATGAATCCGTCGGGATCAACGGGAGAGGCACAGCGTTTTTCTTGGTGGCACTGTCGGACGAGTTGAATCACTAAGTCTAAGGGTTTGCTTTCGACTTTTCCGCCTTCCCAGACCACTAAGCGGTTATAATGTCCTTGTTCGATTAACTCAACCGCTTTGATGCCAAAGACAGTGGCTAAGATGCGATCGAAGGAAGATGGGGTACCGCTACGCTGTAAGTGACCCAGAACCGTTACCCGAGTGTCGATTTCGTCTAACCCGCAAAATTCGGGGCGATCGAGGGAACAAAGTTTCTGACTGTAGAGTTTAATTTGTTGCGCTACATAGTCGCCAATATTGCGATGCTGTCGCCGATCTCCATGTTTGACCCCTTCCGCCACGACAACTAGGGCAAATTTGCGCTTATCTTGACGCAGGGTAGCAATTTTATCGCAGATCTGGGCGATCGCCTTTTCATCAAGCACAGGAGTCAGTTCCGGAATTAAAATCACATCGGCACCCCCAGCAATTCCCGCATGGATTGCCAAATGTCCCGCATCCCGTCCCATCACTTCCGCTACCATGACTCGTTCATGACTCGCCGCAGTAAAGGTGAGGTTGTACAGCGCTTCGGTAACCGTATCGACAGCAGTCTGGAATCCGACTGAACGTTCAGTAAAAGGCACGTCGTTATCGATGGTTTTAGGAACCCCGATCATATTCCAATTGCCTTTGACCGCCAAATCATAGATAATGTCCAAGCTGCCATCGCCCCCGATCGCCACCAAGCCATCGAGTTCTAAGCGTTGATAGCCCTCTAAAATCTGTTGAGCCACTTCCGGTTTTTCTGTATCCCCTTTACTCAGACTTCCCAAAACACTGCCACTCAGAAATTGTAGCACGTCAAGACCCTGTAACAATCCAGGGATATCATAACCATGCTCGTTCAATTTCATGTCCTCCGGTTGGCGAGTTCCGTTGGCAACATCGATGAATCCGTCGGTGCCGTAGGGAATGCCATAGACTTCCCATCCCTTGCGGGAAGAGCATTTGACCACAGCTCTAATTACAGCGTTGAGACCGGGACAGTCCCCGCCACTGGTGAGAATACCAATTCTTTTTTTTGCGTGTGTCATAGTGCGTTTACCTGTTCACTCTCTTAATTTATTCCAAACTCCCTGCACTGAAAAAGTAACCGCGATCGCTTTTTTATTTTCCCTTTATGTTTCCCCTTCAATTTTAGCAAATCGCCCTGATCTTTTTGATTGCTGTAGCAGGGGTATTTCAAACAAAACCTAGCGTGCGGTAGCATCGTTTGCCAGGGTCTCTCTTGAGCGAAAAAAAGTTAGAACCTGGGGAAGACGCTTGCACTGCATAATCTTTGACCACTGGTTTTGATGAGTGCAGCATTGAGGGTTGATTCCTTGGCCGATTTAGTTTAGGCTGCTATCCTTCAACATTCCCCTCTTTTATATAATTTTTTCGCTCTCTTGTAAATTCTATAACAGTTTCTCCGATACCAGCTTAAATACAGATTTTTTTTATAAATTTACGGCAAACTAATTATATGCTATAATCAAAGGCTAATTAAAAAAAAATGTTAAGAATTCTTGACGATTGTCAAGACAAAAAACACCCCAGCACCTCAGCATCACGGCAATTTACCCCTTTTCTGAACTCTCCCCAACTGCCGATCCACTCCCCTAGGGACAGAAAACTCCTAAAAGCAGCAGCAACTCAAGCTGCTCATATACTATCCCCAGGTGATCCCTCAGAACTTACCCATAAACTCTGTCGTTTGTGGGGACAATTCGTTTCACCCCAGAGACGAGCAGAGTTATCCATCCCTCACTTTTGGTAGAGTTTTCGGCAGAAAATTAGGCGACAAAATCGAGGATAATCTAGGACGATTTGCTTTATTTATTATCCCTGAAAAATGAACCCTATTAATACACCCCTTGCCGAACAACTAGCAAAATTCACGAATCGATTATTTTGCATGAGTGAGTCTGAGTTTCTCTTCCCGGTGATTACCTGGGATACGGATAGGGTAATCCTAAATGATTTATGGCCTCTTTTGCTCCCCTGAGACCTTGTAGGCCGCCTTATGTTGGGGGAGAGGTCTTATTCCACAACGGATTTAGGATCTGCTATAGGGTAACCATCGAGCAATTACTAAAACTGACTTATCATCCCCCAAACACCCCAGTGAAAACCCTCGGCATTGATGAATTCTTCGCACCTGCACTAGAAGGACTCGGCAGCTTTAGTTATCTTTTAGATCAAACCCTAATCGGAAGATACCGTACCATCTACAATTACCTCACTTATTATTTGCACAATATCAAAGTGTATCAAGTTGGCACGCATCCCCTTTATATTTATATCATGGGACTCACTCGCGACGAAAATTTAGCGGGGATCGCCACCCAACTCCTCGAAACTATTCCCCAATCATCCAGAATTTACCATCAATAAGGGGAGAAAGGGAGTTACAACTCCCCCATCCTCCTAATCCTCCCCATCCTCCCCCATTCTCCCCATCCCAATCTATTGCGATCGCTCTTGCTGCAACAACTCCTCTTTAGACTCCCCCCAGTAAGCGTTATAGGTCCAGCTTTCCCGGTTACCGCTGGTTTCTAAAGACCAACGAAAAATGGCTGATTTCGGGTTAACTCCGACTTCAATCAGCTTGGCACCCATATAGTATTCCATCTGGCGTTTTTTCAAGTCTTTAAATTCTGTAGGTTTTCGACTATCCCAGCTTTGAGACATTTGTGCTTTTGTCGGTCTTGCCATTTTCCTTCTCCGATTCTCTTCTTGTACGGGTATCCTCCACTTGAGTTAGAATACCAATCTTTCTACTCTTAGCACGACAACTAGACTGTTTAAAAGTTGAATCAGGCATTGGAGTCGCTTGGTGCAACCCCTAATTTTATACAAATTCCCCCTTGGCAATGGCGATCGCCTTGCCGCCAACAGATACAGAAATCTCTTTGTTCTCTTGATGCGCCTTCAATAATATCAGCGACGGTCTCCCCATTTCATATCCCTGTTCCACTCGCAAATCAATTCCACCCTCCCCAAAATATCCATACTCCACAAGATATCCCGCCAAACAACCATTAGCACTTCCGGTTGCCGGGTCCTCGGGTACCCCTAAATAATCAGCAAACATTCTGGCACTGAGATCATTTTCGGGTTTATTCGTCTCGGGACAAAACAGAAAAATACATTTAGCCTCAGTTCCCTCGATTAATTTAAAATACTTATCTCGGTTGACTTTGGCCTTTTTTAATGCTGCGTGAGTTTTCAACGGGACAATCATAAAAGGAATCCCCGTCGAAACCTCTCGAATCGGAAACCGCAAATCCAGATCCCCAACTTCTAAATTTAAAACGGATGCCACCCGTTCCCCCTCAATTATCTGATGGAACGTCGGCGGTTTTTGCTGCATCCACAAAATATCCACAGTCTCTTGTTCATAGTGCAGAGTCACCGGAATTTGTCCGATCGCCAGATTCAAATTAACCCGTTCCACCGGCTGTTGAATTATCTCTCGTTGAATAATAAAAGCCGTGCCTAAAGTCGGATGACCGGCAAAAGGTACTTCTTGCGCCGGAGTAAAAATCCGGACATCATATCCCCCCTCTCGTTGGTCCGAAGACAGCACAAAAGTGGTCTCAGAATAATTCATTTCTTTAGCAATTTGTTGCATCTGCTCCCCAGTCAGGCCAAGGGTTCCAGTAAATACAGCAAGCTGATTGCCCTGGTATTTTTCTTCAGCGAAAACATCAACAATGTAAAAATTAAGCTTGGCCATTTTTTTTTAGTTTGCAGATTTCGTTACAGTTAGCTCTCACCGGGGATCGTAGTCCATTGCGGTCTCTATCTGAGAACCGAATCGATCCCCAGACCCACTTGATCTCTGAGGGAGTTCGGGATATGGTGTTAGGAATTCGCCCAAATGATAAATTTGTTAACCCCTTAATAACAACGCTTATGCCATTGATGGGACTGGTCTGGATGACCTGCTGTCTGAGCGGGTTGCTTACATACAGCCCAGGATTAGGGAATGCCTCCATTGCCCTGAAAAATCC
>NZ_JAFLQW010000014.1 GCF_017313335.1 Phormidium pseudopriestleyi FRX01
CAAACCTATCAACAAGTCTTACAACAACATTCCCTCCAAGGCGATCGCCTCCAAATGGCAGTTGCCATGACCCAGATTGGCGAAGTTTATACTGCCCTGAGTGATTATACCAAAGCCCTCGAACAATTAGAAGCCGCCTTAGCTATTCGAGAGGAATTGAACGATCGCCCGGGGGTGGGAGAAACCCTCAATCATATCGGGTTTGTGTACAGTCGCTTAGGAGACTATCCCCAAGCGCTACAACGGCATGAACAAGCCTTAGAAATTGCCCAAACCTTGAACAATCGCCCCATTGAAGGGGAAGCCTTACATCACATTGCGGCAGTGTATGCGGCGACGGGAGAGTATCAAAAAGCGGTGCAATTGTATCAAGAAGCCCTCGTCATTCGTCGGGAAGTGGGAGATAAACGAGATGAAGGAAGGACCCTAAATAATCTGGGTGGCGTGTATTATAGTCTAGGAGAGGCCCAACGCGCTTTAGACTTGTATGAAGAAGCGCTAAAATTGCGAGAAGAAATTGGCGATCGCGCGGGAGTGGCGCGGTTATTAAGTAATATCGCCCTGTTATATCGACAATTCGGCCAAGGCGATCGGGCGTTGTCTTACTATGAACAAGCCTTACCGATTTTAGCAGAAATTGGAGACAAATCCAGCTTAAGTAATACCTTAAATGGCTTAGGGGTACTCTATGAAGAACGAGGAGAGTATCAACAAGCCTTGTCCGTTTATAATCAATCCTTAGCCATTGCCGAAGAAATAGGCGATCGCCCCGGCATGAGTAAAACCCTCGACAATGTGGGGGGAATTTATTATAGCCTTGGGCAATATCCCAACGCCCTAAACTTTTATGAACGGTCATTAAGCCTCCGCCAAAGCATCGGCGATCGCCCGGGTATGGGAACCATCCTGAATAATTTAGGCGGTCTTTATTATAGTTTAGGCGAATATCCCAAGGCCTTAGAAGTTTTACAACAAGCCTTAATCATTCGCCAAGAAATCGGGGATAAGTCGGGAGAAAGCCGTAACCTTGATGCCATTGCGATCGTCTATGAAAAACTCGGTCGATATACCGAAGCCTTAGACAGCTATCAACAAGCTTTAGAAATTGCCAACGCCATTGGCGACCCCACCGCCCAAGGTAATGCCCTCGAACATATTGGGGGCGTTTACCTTAGTTTAGGACAAACCGGCCAATCCTTAGAATTTTTACAACAAGCCCTCCAAACCTTTCAACGCATTGGCGATCGCGCCGCCATCGGACGGACCCTCAACGGGATTGCTTCCATCTATTATCGCCTGAAACAATATTCCCAATCCTTGGAATTTCTCCAACAAAGTCTCAAAATTTTAAGAGAAACGGGAGACAAAGCAGGAGAAGCGATCGCCCTGGCTAATTTTGGGAGAATCTTCCAAGAACAAGAAGATATAGTATTAGCCACCGCCTTTTATAAAAAAGCGGTCAACCTTCATGAATCCATCCGCCAAGACCTCAGAGTCCTGTCAATGGAACGGCAACAATCCTTTACCGAAACCGTTGCCGATACCTATCGTCACTTATCTGATTTATTACTCCGCCAAGACCGCATTTTGGAGGCGCAACAAGTCCTAGATTTATTAAAAATCCAAGAACTCGATGAATATCTGCAAAATGTTCGAGGTAACGAACAAACCGCCTCCGGAGTCGAGTTTTTACCGGAAGAAGAAAAACTCGCCGAGGAATATCTGACCCGGCAAGAACAGGCGATCGAACTTGGGCAAGAATTAAGCCAATTACAAAGCATTCCTGAAACCGAACGAACCCCCCAACAGCAAGAACGAATTGCCGAAATTGAGCGAAACCTGCAAACCCTGCGCCAACAGTTTGACCGTTTTCTCGAAAGTCCTGAAATCATCGAAATTGCCGCTGAAATTGCCCGCAAAACCAGTGGAGAAAACATAGATTTAACCAATATAGCCCAATTGCAAGCGTCATTGCAACAGTTAAATCAAAATGCTGTCTTACTCTATCCCCTCATTTTAGAAGACCGCATCGAACTGATTTTAATTACCGCTTATGGTCCCCCCATTCATCGGTCAATTCCCGTGAACAAAGCCAATTTAAGTCGGGGCGTTACTGAGTTTAGAACTGCCCTCACGGTTCCCTCCAAACGGGCGAATGCTGATATCCCAAAAGCGGCGGGTAAGCAGTTATATAATTGGTTAATTCAACCGTTTCAAAGTGAACTGGACCGCCTAGAAGTCGAAACCATTATTTATGCCCCCGATGGACTGTTACGGTATATTCCTTTAGCCGCCTTGTATGATGGAGAAAAGTGGTTAGCCCAGCGGTATCAAATTAATAATATTACTGCTGCTTCATTAACGAACTTTAATGTTGCCCCCCCAGAAGAACTCAAAATTTTAGCCGGTGCATTTACCCAAGGAACTTATAGCGTTGAAGTGGGAACGCGACAATTAGCGTTTTCTGGGTTACCTTTTGCTGGAAAAGAAGTAGAAAATTTGGCGGCAACTATCCCAGGAACCATGAAACTGATTGATCAGGACTTTAACCGAATCGCCACCACTTCGGGAATGAGCGATCGCAATGTGATTCATTTAGCCACTCATGCCGCTTTTGTCAACGGTCAACCGGAAGATTCATTTATCATGTTAGGCGATGGCGATCGCATCACCTTACGCGACTTAGAAGATTGGTCCTTACCCAACGTCGATTTAATCGTCCTCAGCGCTTGTCAAACTGCAATGGGTGGACAAATGGGAAACGGAACAGAAATCCTGGGATTTGGCTATCAAATGCAAAAAATCGGTGCAAAAGCCGCAGTCGCCTCCTTATGGTCCGTAGATGATGGCGGCACTCAAGCCCTCATGACGGCTTTTTATAATAGCTTAAAAACCGGCACTAATAAAACTGCTGCCCTCCAAAATGCTCAACTTGCTTTACTGGAAAGCGATTATAATCATCCTTATTATTGGGCTTCTTTCATTCTAATTGGCAATGGATTTTAAGGACAATCAATCACCGCTATTCTGGGTTTAAATCATTCAAATTATAGTATCATAAAATTAAGGAGTGGGAGCATCTTGCTCCCTACTCCTGAAAGGGAGCAAGATGCTCCCACTCCTTTGATAAATTATCCGATCTTCTGTCCACCCTGGAACGGGTACTTTGTTCCTGTATCCATCCCCTTAAAGGTGTCGGCTTTTACAGACAGAATGAGTAGCGGATTTGGTATAATCAGCCTAAAATTACGACAAAAACCCCGGTTTTTATCTGAATCAGACTTCAAGCCAATAGAAATATATGACAACTGCCTTAGAAACTTGGACCCATAACACGATCGCCGTGAATGGAATTACCCTGCATTATGTAACCCAGGGAGAAGGACCCTTGATGCTAATGCTGCACGGTTTTCCCGAATTTTGGTATTCTTGGCGACATCAAATTCCCGAATTTGCTCAAGATTATAAAGTCGTTGCCGTGGATATGCGCGGGTACAATGACAGCGATAAACCGCAAGATCCATCAGCTTACAGTATCCAAGAATTAATCAAAGATATTGAGGGAATTATTACTGGATTGGGGTATGAAAACTGTGTCTTAGTCGGTCATGATTGGGGAGGGGCGATCGCCTGGTATTTTGCCTACAGTTACCCCAAGTTAGTTGAAAAACTCATCATTCTCAATATTCCCCATCCTGCCAAATTTGCCGAAGGACTCCGCAGCAACCCCCAGCAAATCCTCAAAAGTTCTTATACCTTTTTCTTTCAGCTTCCCGTAGTCCCAGAGTTGCTATTTCAATTCAATGATTATCAGATGATTGAAATGGCATTTCAAAGCATGGCAGTGAATAAAACCGCCTTTTCTCCGGCTGATATTACCGCCTATAAAAATGCGGCAGCCAAACGGGGTGCGCTGACTGCTATGCTCAACTATTACCGGAAAACAATGTGGGAGTTAGTCTTTGATAAAGAGTGGAACGTTTTAGAAGTCCCCACCCTGATGATTTGGGGAGAAAATGATACCGCCCTCGGGAAAGAACTCACCTACGGGACTGAATCCTACGTTCGCAATTTACAGATTCGTTATATTCCCAATTGTAGCCATTGGGTACAGCAAGAACAACCCGAACGGGTGAATCAATATATGCGGGAATTTTTATCTGAAAGCTTGGAAAAATAACAGCTTTCACAACTCAAGTATTTTTGGGGTTAAAGCATCCCGCAAAAAGATGTAACCCAAGGGGTAGGCGAAGTACAGGGATTGCCCCTACCCAGGTATCAGTCCGATTTAAAAGGGCATAGGCATCAATTGGAGGGTTCCGAGATTGATATCTTTCGGGGAGAGCGATCGCACCTCAAACAATGCCAACATATCCTTCTGTTGAGGATTGCCACGGCTTGCTCCAGTCAACCCCATTGCAATTACCAACCCACAATATCCTTTTGTTTTCTTACAGCGACCATCCCACTTTTTACGCGCCGCAACGTGAACCGGGTCATCTTCCATAAACTCCCCAAACAGATGGAGGTCACCATTTTCAGTTTTTAAAATGCCCAAATCGAAGCGATTACCGCCGATGGGGTCTTCACCTGGATTAAAACACATTCCGGTTACACCTCCGGCTTTTTTTAACGTATCAATCATCGCTTTAGCCTTGGGTCGAGAGGTTTGAATCAAGATAATCGGCAACCCATCGCCGCTGGCATGAACTGGAGCCGATTGATAATGAGAAGCTGAGCCCTCTAGTTCTTTCAAGATTTCCCAAGGAACCACCCCGAGACTGAGGAACGAGTTCGGTGGCACCAAATCATCGCGCAACAAGGTTTCATCATCCTCCTCGTCATCCTCATCGTCCGTGGCACTGACACTCATTTCAAACAGTTTGGCAGCCAGTTCGGGCATGGTACTCACCGTCACTGCCACCTCTTCTGGACCAGGGCGATCGCCCCCTTCGGGAATCGGAATTTGATAGCATTGACTTAAGTTTGGGAACTTCCCCTTAGTCAGCTTGCGGCGAACACTATGGAAAAAGCGAGCAAACGCATCCAGGGCCAGAATCGTCAGCAGGGCCTCCTCATCATAGAGAATCGATCGCATTCCTTCTAAGGGATGAAGATTGCCAAAAGTCGGCTTAATCTCGCTGGGGGGGAGGTCCGAGAGGTCAATCTCGTCATCTTCCTGAGCGCTTTCAAAGGTAATAAACAGGCAATCTTGGGATAAAAAGGCTTCTTCTAAGCGTTCCGCAGATTCATTGGCAATCACCCGCTTTCTAAACTGAGTTAGGGATTCCAGGGACCGATATAAGAGAATGCCATAATCCAATCCCAGCATACCCATGACACAGGCATACAGGGTTCCCATATCCCACCCTTCCAGTTCAATCGAGATAATTTGATGATCCGCCAGACATTCCCAGGGACCCGCCTGCCAGACTTGATATGCCTTTTCTTCTAAACTCTCTACATATTGCGGGGGTAGCAGGGGCGGTTTGCGATCGACCACATCCTGAAACCCGCGAAACAGTTCATCAATCAGGGGGAGGTCCGGCACATACTCGATGGAAATGCCTAGGTCCTGAAGGACGCCCCGGAGAAAAAACTGGATTTCCCGGTCCTTGACCACGATTTTCTGGGGCCGACCGGGAAGGGCTGGACTGTGAGGGTGTTCCATTGCCCTGAGCAATGTGCGAACCACTGCTTCCGGGCCCGTATCAGGGGAAACGACATCCATTGATCGGACCATTCCTTGGGACCCATCTACCCACATAATGCAGTCCCCGCCGTTTTCTAAATCATAATCTGATAAAGCCGAGGAGCCTATAGGCAGAGGTTCGGACATCGGACGGCGATCGCCTTCCCAGACCGACGGAATTTGTTGGAGTTGTTGTAAGCGACGAAAAGTAGAGCGGTTTAAACCTGCCATAAAAAATTCAGTATAGGGTGTACGCACAGATGGTTAAAATAGCCAGTTAACAGAGCAATTCGCCCCGGCCTTACTGGGGCAGGGAGTTAGGGGGGAAAGGTCCATCTGATAGTTAATTCTATTCACCGACTTATTAGGATTCAAAACAATTGAAAACAACCCTAAAAACTCCCAGAATGTCTCAATACCCTACAGAAATTGGGTTGGAGTTGTAAAAGCAGTCTGGACTGGGCATTTATTGAGAATTCACACAACATTGAGAACAGTTGCCAGATGGTTATTAACAGGCTGATTTGGTCTTTTTTATCCCGGCTTGTTTCTCCAGTGTGCCATCTCCAGTTACCCTATCCGTAGGTTCCCCTGCTGCTGTGCTGCATTCCTCGCTACAATGAACTCAGAAGAGACTAAAGCCCTCTCAGTATAGAACAGCAACACAGACAACAGCATAGCTAGAATAGCTGTAGTTAGAACCGGAATAAGGAGACCAGTAAACTGATGACACAAGCAACACAGCCTCAACAACGCGGGATTCTCGTCATGGATTCTGCCATCAAGCACATTAAGTCCCTGCAAAGCCAACAAGGGGGCGAAGGCCTTTGTCTACGAGTTGGCGTGCGCGGGGGTGGCTGCTCAGGGATGTCCTACACGATGGATTTTGAGCAGCTTGACAAAATTCAACCCAGCGATGAAGTCTTCGAGTATGAAGAAGGCTTCAAGGTGGTTTGCGATCCCAAGAGCTTGCTTTATATCTATGGCATGGCCCTTGACTACAGCAATGCCCTGATCGGCGGTGGTTTCCAATTTACCAACCCCAATGCCACTCAATCCTGTGGCTGTGGCAAGTCATTTTCTGCCTAACTGGCACCTCCCCATTTTAACCTCTTTTGCCATCGCCACTGTCCCGCCTGATTCTCGTAGACTCTAAGGACCCAGGTCAGTCTTCTGACCTGGGTTTACTATTTTGGGGCTTCTGTCGTCTCTTTGTCAAAGGAAGAATAATCCTAGCAGGCAGAAACGACCGCAAGTCATTACTACAAACGAATATCCCCCAATCTCTCCTGAATTGAAAAACCGGACGGCCTTTTGGATACAATCGAACAACTGCATGATAAAGAACCGCTTATGACTGAAACCGTTGAATCTCAATTTACCAGTTGCGTGGAACGCTACAAAGCTGGTGAAGGCCCAGACACCCTGATTCCGGTGTTTCGGGATATCTGCGATCGCGCCCCAAAAAATAGTCCCGCTTGGACTTGTTTGGCGTGGCTGTATTTATTGGCCGATAAACCGACTCCGGCTTATAAGGCAGCTCAAAAAGCGGTCAAACTCAATCCCCAAGATGCTCAAGCTCAGGTTAACCTGTCAGTAGCAATGCTCGATAGCGGTCAAAAAGGCGTCCGCACTCACATCGAAATCGTCCAACAACTGATGATGGTTGCCGCAGAATTGCGCGATGAAGTGAAGGAAAATATCGACGAGGGATTGAACCGAAAACCCGATTGGAAGAGTTTACAACGGGTCAAAGACTGGCTGTTTGAATAAGCTTCCCCTTTGGACTCTGCGCTAGAGGCGATCGCACTTTCCTAGACTCTTCATTTAATTTTTAACCTTCAATGCCTGCATGAAAACCCTCTCCAATCTTCATGCAGGCTTATTTATTTTTACCCCACTCCTCCTGCCGGAGACGACGGAACTCGTCACTACGAACAAAAGAAGTCGTTTCTTCCCCTCTTACTTTTGTAGTAACGACTTCAGTCGTTTCTTAACCGTTCTTTGGAGAACTGACTCAAGCTTGATGATGCCTCACTCCAGTCGGAAATCAACCCTCCCCGACATCCTCCTCAAGGGACCTGGCCTATTTTCCCTTTCTGCCACATAAAAAACTGTCCACTCCCAACCATTTTAACCGGATATATTTCTCTTCAGAGAGTACATCGTTGTTAACCCTAAACAAACTCTAAATTTTAGGTTAAAGAATCACTTGAAACTGATTCTTTAAATCACTCTTTAACCTCCTAGAGTTTGTTAACTATTTCTTGAATTTTAGGCCAATTCAAGAAAATTTTATCCTGCATCATTTCTGACTGTAAGCCCTAAATCAATCCAATCGATAACACTTCATAAGCACTTACCCCATTTTATCTTATGATTCTTTCTCGTCAATATAAAGATTTGCCATTGACTTGGGATACCAAATCACCAGAAACCCTACAAAATGACTGTCAGTGGCTCGAATCGATTGTTAAAAATTCGGCTCCTTTTTCCGATGGATGGGTGAAAGCCCGAATCGTGCAGCTTGCCTATAACTGCCCAAACTCTCTCGATTTTCCCCTACCGAAAACCCGGGGAAAAGCTGCCACCCGAACGACTATGACAACGGCCCAGCTTTTGGCCTACGGAGGCAAGCTTTCGGAAAAAGAAATTGTTGAGGCGTTACATTGGGAGTGTTTTCAATATTGCCAAAGTCACCCAGTCGCCGACTTTCATTGCTTTCGCGAAACGGTGGATGAAAACTATGTGATGGCGACGCTTAATAGCTGGTGCGATCGCCATTTTTCTGAAAAGTCTGCTCGTAATTTTGAAATCTACCAAGACCTGGTTTATTCTAATGTCTTTTTAGTCATTAGCACGGCTCCCATTTCCCTCTATGTAGACCGTGAATTACCCCCGCCTAAAAGATTTCGGGCGTTATTTAATGTGGATGAATTCGCCGAAATTGTGGGGGAGGGGTTTTGCGATCGCATCACCCTTCGCACTCACGGTTATGGCACCTCTGCCGCCACCTTTTATGATTTATTCATGAAGGAGGCCAATGCCTTAAATCGCAAAGAGTCTTCCCGGGATAGCGGATTAAAAGACAATCATTTTTATATCGGATATCATTGGCCGAGCGAACAACCTTTTACCAGTCCCGGATTATGGAGTGATTTCTCCAAAAATTGGGGCGTTCTTTTCAAATTCTCCTTTGTGCTTTCCGGATTTGCTGGCATTATTGGCACCGGATTGTATGGGATGGTGAAACTGCTGGGCATTCCTTTGTTCAAAGGGTTAGAAATACTCCCTCTGATTGGTCCAATTTGGAAGTGGATTCAGTTGAGTGCGGTGGGCCTGCAATGGTATTGGGTGGTTCCCCCTCTGTTTATCCTTTGGGTCATTTTGATGCAGTGTTTGCGGGTGTTGGTTTATCAGCGCGATCGCTACCGGGCGATTCACTATGGTGCCCCGGATTTAGCTGAATTCTTTTGGCGCTTAGACCGGGCTTTGAATCGGAAGGCTGAAAAAACAAAAGAAACTCCCAAAACAGAAGCATTCACGCCGGTTATAGGCTCAATTGAAGCCAAAAATCAGGGTTCTGTGTCCCTGCCTAATCATGCCGTTTCGGGGTCTAACTCAGAAATTGCGGTGAACTTGGTGGGTCACAGTATGGGAGGACTCCTGCTGGTCAATACCTTGCGAATTTTGTCCGATCGCTTTGGCAAAGATGACGGAGACATTGACGATCCAGATGGGTTAGAGTCCAGCAAGATTGGCGATCGCCTGCGACTGGATAAATTAATTTTGGCCTCCCCGGATATCCCCCTAGAGTTCCTCCGGGAGGGTCGCAACAACTACGTTCGGTCTGCCATACGTCGTTGCCGTCAAATATACCTGATGTCCAGCGATCGCGATATTATCCTGCGCTATATGCCGACTCTGGGCAACTGGTTTAGTGAACCCAGTATCGAAATGTCCGCCTATCGTCTGGGAAATGTCTACCTCAAACCCTTAGACGATCGCTACCCCAACGCCAATTACCGCCCTTACATTCGCAATGTCTTGGTCTCCCAAGCAGCGGCCAGTCCCACTTCTGCTTATGACCTGTTTGAGCGCTTTAACTATATCGACTGTTCGGAGACAATTGGCGTAAATGGCATCTTTTGGTCTCTAAAACCCTACCGAGGGTTGGCGATCGACCTGATCAATACCCTAATGTTTATCCTGAGTCTGAGTTATAGTCGTCTCTTCGGCGAACTGGATTTACATGGCGGCTACTTTTTAACCCACACTGCCACCTTCAAGATTTTGAAACGGCTGATCAGTCTCAATGGCGAGTCGGAAGCAGAAATCGAAGCGGGGATTGAGGAGTTAATTCAAGGCACAAGGATCCGGTTTTTACCCTGTCAACCCTTTTTGACGAAGGATTAATACCAAATCCGGTTGTGATAGGTCTATAAAAACCCGCATCGTCAACGGTGGGGCTACACGGACGAAGCC
>NZ_JAFLQW010000253.1 GCF_017313335.1 Phormidium pseudopriestleyi FRX01
ATAAGGCAGGCCACCAGGAACTCTGAAACCGGACCCGTCCCCCAAAATAGGGGACAATGGTTTCATCCACGATCGCCAATTGCTGAGACTCCTCTGCCATCCGTCCTGACTCAATCTCAGCGCTTTTAGGACCCATGCCATTTCTGCGGGAAAAAAACAGTTTGCCAAACACCCGTTGGAACCAATAGAACCTCACTCGATGCCATCCTCCCATCAACGATACCGATCGCACTAGGGGCGTTTGAGCCCGAGGAACTTTATTGATCGCCACTCCCCCTCCAGAGGCGATCGCCCTCTACAGTTTTTATTAGGATGGATTGCGGGAAAATATGCATCTTTTGTGAGATCGGCAACAGATTAGTTTTCCCTTTCGGGGTCCGGCAAAGGAGTTTCTTGACCCAATCGCTGCCAATCCGCCATCAATCCGGTGCAGGAACCCGATTGCTAACCGCTACGATTCCGATGCGGAGCATTTTTGCATAATTGGCGATGGACTGCCCTAGTAAATCTTTAGAACCCTGAAACGACGGATTTCCGTGAGTTGACTCTTTGCGAACCGAGAACGAGAATGTTAAGTCCATCGAACCCCAACCCGATTCCTAACCCACCCCGGCGTTCCCCTAACGTCAACCAATTTTCCACCTATCTCAGGTCAAATCACGAAGGGGGGCGCTGGGTGCTGGAATGGAAAACTGAACCGCGTTTACGGCGCAATATTCAGTTATATACAGCCCAAGACCCGAACTTTGCCGACTTGTGCGATCGCGGCGAAGATGGCACGGCGTTAGAACAGTTCTGGATCACCCTCGCCCTAGATCCCCTGCCCCCCCAAGGGTGGGAACCCCGCGATCGCCAACAACTGGCATTTCAGCATTTAGCCAGTTATTATGAACCGATTTGCCACAACGCGGCGCGTTCCATCGTGGATAAACATTCTCAAATCTTATGGGAAGATGCCTTGACCATCGCCCGACTCTGGCTACAAAAACATGATAAATTAGCCGAAGTTTTAAGAAAATATCAACCGAATGGACCCGCAAAATTTTCCACCTATTTACAATCGATTTTAATGCGAAATATTAAATCGGAAATTGATGTAGGTCGGTACTCTTCATGGCGGTTATTGTGTAAAGCACCAGACTATGAAATAGTTGAATCTTTGGAATTCATTGGCGTCAAACAAACCCAAGTTTTCCAAATTTTATTAGCCCGAAAAACTTTTAAAAAAGTTTATATAGCTAATCGGATTAATGGAGGGTGCAGAAGACCCGGGGAAATTTGGCCTGCACCTCAATCGGAAGATTTTGCTGAAACGGCGAAGTTTTATAATGACCAGCGACTCTTGCGTTCTGCTTTGCCAGAAGTGGCAGTAAATCCGCCGAGTAATGCGGAACAGATTGAATCTTGGATTCACGGTTGTCTGAAGGCGTTAAAAGATAAAAGACGACGGGAAAATGAGCTGATTTCGATTGAACCGCTTCCGGAACAACCGGGACTCGAAATACCCGACCCCAAAACTGAATTGGAAGACGCTATCCTGGAGGAAGGGTCTGAAGGAGACTTCCCGGATTCTCCCGGGAGTCAGATCAATCGCATTCCTGAGTTATTTGAAACCGCACTCAGAGGATGCCGTAGTATTCTCGAAGTTCAACTGGGCGATCGCCTGGTATTGATTGATAAAGATCGGATTCTTCTGTTGAGATATGGAATCGGACTCACGCAACAACAGATTGGTGAGTTGCGAGGGATTAATCAATCTAGTGTGAATCGCAAACTTAAGACCTATAAAACCTGTCTTTTGAGTGCTTTAACTCAATTAAGTCAACCGGAAGAGAGGGCGATTGACTATCTGCAAGGGTGGTTACAGAAAAAAATTTTATCGCCTAATCGGGAAGATATGATTGATCAATCGTTAGTAGAAGCTATCAAGACCCTGAAGTCTGAGGACCGAGAGCTATTGTCCTTACGGTATGGGCAAAAAATAAACATCCAACAAATTGGCGATCGCCTCGGACTGACGACGGATCAGGTCCAATCTAGGCTGAGTAACATTGAAACTCAATTGCATAAATGTTTATTCACTACCCTAGAGAATTGGATAAAGAAGTATGTAGAAAAATGGCTCTATGATTTTTACACATCCGCCTTAAGCCAACTACTCAATCAAGGTTTTAATTTACTGTCTCCTGATATCCAGAAAATTTTGAAACTTTCCTACAACCATCGCATCCCTCTGGACAAGATAGCCGCGAGAGTAGGACTGGATGAAGCAAGGGTGCATCACTTAATTTGGGAAGGAATCTGTCAACTAGAAACTTACTTAAATCAGAAACTTTCCGAGGTATTGGAAATGTCTCAGTTCGGGAATTTTGAAGGACAGCATATCGCCCAATTGACAGACGAATGGTTGAAAAACTTACACAAATCGGATTAAGGAGAAATAAATCATGAACTTTATAAATAATGAATGTAATCAGCCCCCAATTAAAACCTATCCTGAAAGAATGCGATTCAAAATTGCCCCTGATCACCAAGAAGAGGCTTGGCAGATGGCCGATCGCCACTCCAATACAATCACTCGGTATCAAGCTTATCTCAATTGGCTAACCCTAAAAACTCTCTTACCCTGGTTTGAAGAATGGGCGCGAGAGGAAGGATTACCAGCCCCCTGCATTTGGCCCAAAGCAGAACAAATGGTTCAAAGTTTAGAATTGGTCAATGGCACTGCAATTGAGCTAGATTTAACTCGATTTATCCTCATTCCAATGGATGAAATAGAGTCAGAATCGGTAGAAGTTCCCCAGGAGTGGGTAGACCATCCAAACTGGTTAGGAGATTATTATCTTCCGATCATTGTCAGCTTGGATGGGGATGAAGATAACTGCTGGATAGAAGTGGTTGGATTTGCTACTCATCAACAGATTAAAACTGAAGGAAATTATGATGCAAATACGCGAATTTATGGGTTGGAAATGACCGACTTTATCCCGGAATTAACGGTTATGGAAATAACTCGGGGACTCCAGGTGCGAGCACCCATTCCACCCTTACCTGTGCTATCGGAAGTAGAAGCTAAAAAATGGGTGCAAATTTTGGGGAATCCGTCTATTTATTCCCCCAGACTGCAAGGGGAAATTCCGTTTGAAACCTGGGCCGCTTTGTTGGATAATCAGGAGTGGCAGCAACAACTGGGCGATCGCCGGATGGGGAAAGTCCCGGAAGTTGCCTCAAATCAACCCTTGCAGGAGTTAAGACAATGGTTACATCAGGTTACGGAGGAAGGACTAGAGGCGATTTCTGGGGAATGGCAAGATTTTGAGGCATTGTTTGTACCCCCGATCGCTGTGCGCGGAAAAAGTGAGACAATCCAGGCGATCGCCCCGGTGATTCGCTTGTTGCAACCGGATGAATTAGAGCAAACTCGTCGTCATGCCGCAGGAGTATTAGGACAACTTGCATTTGGTAATTCTGAGGCGATCGATGCCTTAACCCAATTGTTGCATACCGCCCGGGATGAAGAAACCCTTTGGCAAGCTGCACTCAGTTTAGGTAAAATTAGTCCCGGGCATCCCCAAGCTGGCATCAAAAAAGCCCGATACCTCGATTGGGGAATGTATTTACAAGGTCATTCTATGGCGCTAATTGTGGCAATTATGCCCAAGAATGATGACAAATTGGGGATATATCTACAAGTACAACCGACTTCACCCGGTCAGTTACCCCCCCATTTAAAATTGAGCGTTCTATCAGCATCAGAAGAAACTATCCGAGAAGCTGAATCGAGAAGCGATCGCAGTGGAGAAGGTCAAGACAACTTGATTCAATTGAGGTTTAGTCCGCCTCCTGGCACTCACTTTCGAGTGAGAGTATCCCTAAAAGAATCTAGCATTACGGAGGATTTTATCGCGTAAATCAGACCAAATCAACTGGATTTAATAGGTCGCCATTATCTATGGCAACCTGCTAGTTTTAGGGGTTGCTGAATTATGCATGGGTTGGCAAAAATTAAACCCCGATCGCCTCCTGAGTGTTGACAGGGTGAGGCGATCAGGGTTTTTGTGGGAACGACTGACGTAACGTTAAACCGGGGTTAGTTTGGGGGGTCTAGGCGGTTGACTAGGAGGGCGACGGGAATCATGGGTAATCCGGCAGCTAGACAGATTAACCATTGGGTTGCATCTAAGGGTGCAGTTTGGAAAATGCGGTTGAGTAGGGGAACTTGGGAGAAGAGAATTTGCAGGATGATCGCCCCAATAATTCCTCCGATAATGGCGGATGCACCCACTTTTGAATTGAGGGTTCCCTTCATTTTGGCGATTAAATTGGGCAATAATTGGCTAATACTTAATAAATAAAAGATTCGACCGGAAACTAAGGATTGAACAGCGATGGTTCGGGCTAATGGGAGTTGGTCGGGATAGGTTCGGAATGACCATTCAAACATTCCAAAAATGACAATCCAGTTATAAATGGCAACGATGACAATTCGTTTGATGCGATCGCGCGATAAGAGCGATTCAGTGGGGTTACGCGGTGGCTTCTCCATGACCCGTGGAGATTTGGGTTCAAAGGAAAGGGGAACGGTCATCGTGATGGAGTTGAGCATATTCAGCCAGAGAATTTGTAAGGCTTCAATGGGCAGGTATCGACCTAATA
>NZ_JAFLQW010000677.1 GCF_017313335.1 Phormidium pseudopriestleyi FRX01
ACGATTTTGCTGACTTATCAGAGTGCTAAACTGGACCGAATTGTAGAATGTGTCATCTATCCGGTTTGCATTTATTATGTGCAACGGGCGGTTTATTTAGTCGGATTTGGGCGCAATCCCCAAGGAGAAGTCAACTGGTACAATTATCGGTGCGATCGCATCGAAAAACTAGAATCCCTCCCTTGGAACGACCCGCGCATTCCGCAACAGTTAATCCTCCACTATCAAAACCAAACCTTACCCACCCCAGACTACATTCAAGACCAAATGGTGCAAGGGTGGGGATTTGATTTCTATCAACCCCAATTACTGATGCTACTCCGCTTCGACTCCCGCCACCATCGCCGCTACATTCAAGATACAGAACGGCATGAAACCTTTGAAAATATCACTTATGAACAGGCGAAACAGTTAATCAAGCAATACACATCCCCAGAGGAATGTCAACACTTATTAAATATTCTTACCAAACGTTCGGCAACCGATGCTTATTATCAGGCATTTTATCGAGAAGGTGACCCAAATGTGCTGATGAGATTGAATGCGTGGCGTCCTTATGTTGAGGTATTTTTGCCGGAAAAGTTACGGAAAAGAATGGCGCAGGATGTGCGTCAGGAGTGGCAGTTTTATGGGGATTAAAACGCCATTTTTCTTCTCCAAAAGCCCTCCCCTTAGCAAGGGGAGGGTTGGGTGGGGTTCTTCTCCGAAAGCCCTCCCCTTGCTAAGGGGAGGGTTGGGTGGGGTTCTTCTCCGAAAGCCCTTCCTTAGCAAGGACCGGAGGGGTTATTTTATGGTCAAGAATTAAATCTTTTGTTTCCCTTAAACCTGGGGACCCCACCCTAACCCTCCCCTTGCCAAGGGGAGGGGACCGGAGGGGTTCCATTCCGAAAGCCCTCCCCTTAGCAAGGGGAGGGTTGGGTGGGGTTCTTCTCCGAAAGCCCTCCCCTTAGCAAGGGGAGGGTTGGGTGGGGTTCTTCTCCGAAAGCCCTTCCTTGGCAAGGACCGGAGGGGTTATTTTATGGTCAAGAATTAAATCTTTTGTTTCCCTTAAACGTGGGGACCCCACCCTAACCCTCCCCTTGCCAAGGGGAGGGGACCGGAGGGGGATTGGAACTTGTTAATGGGTTAAAATTTCCCCTAACTAATCAAGTCGAATGCACTATGTTGATAATCGATAATATAGGGGCCGAAAGATTGTTTCGCTGCCGGATTATACGACACATATTCTAACACCCGATCGCGCTTAAGACCCGCCATAATCATTCCAACTGTCATGGGTTTAGTACCCCCGGTGAAATCTGCCGCAATTTCATCTGTAGCATAGTGACTTTGACGATAGATTTTGTTAACTATATCAAAGGTATCCTGAGCATCAGCAGGAGAAACACCTTTACATATTGTTATTTGTAATGGAGGTAAAAGAGGTCGGTTGGCACTTGCATCGTCTTTCTGTAAATTAGTGCTGAGTTCTTCACAAAGTCGTTGAATCTCCTGCGCTTTATCCTGAGAACTTCCGCCAAATTCAATGAGTTGGCTGTCATCGGAGGGAATCAACCACAAATTTTCTAAAGTCCGCTTCGTTTTATAGTGATATTCAATGGAAAACAGGGCACTATTGGGATTGCTAACGAGCAAAATTAAGCATTTTTTACCATCGGGTTGGGTCAATCCATCACTGATAAACCCTCCTTGTTGTAGAGGACGCCGGAGTTTAAACGCCAAACTCATCATCACTATCAACCCTAACCCCACGCCGATCATAATAAAATGTATCCGAGAGTCTTCTAGGGTGGGAATCGGTGTTGTCCCCAGCAAATAACGAGTAACCAGTTCAATCAATTTGAGGGAATTATCGACAATCAAACTGGCGATCGCCAATCCGATTAACACCCAAATCGGCAATCCCACCCTGCGGAAAATTCGCCCTAGTTGTAGACTTGACCCAAATCCGGCGATCGCACTCCAGCAGCGACGGGCGATCGCCAGGGTTCCTTTCGATGCAGAGGTTACCATTCGGGCGATCGCGTCTTTCCCCTGGGTTGCGACTCTCACCGTTCCCCTTGCGCCTTTTTCCATGACGCGCAGACCCGTTTTTGTAACCTTTCTTAACCGGGATGATAACTTACGTTGCGGATTGTGAGGTTTCATAACGATTTCGAGGAGTAGGTGGGTTGATGCTATAAAATTGTAATCGGAATTGGAAGGCTAACCTTCCAGTGCCGAGTACAATGGCAACATAGACCGGAAAAAAACTAATGCCATGAGTGAATCTGATTATACCGCTATTACTTTTGCCCCCGTTCAAGGATTTATCGAAAAGTCTCGCAAATTGCGCGACTTGTATGGCAGTTCCTTTCTGTTATCATACCTCTCCCGCGTCCTTTGCCAAGCTGCCACTCAGCAAGGGTTAAATGTGATTTCCCCAGCGATTATTAATGTGACTCAGGGGACGCCCAATCAGATTATTATCCAGGGTTTATTTAGCCGAACAGATGCTGAGGCAGCTTTTAAACAAGCGTGGCAAAATATCGTAGAAACCTGCCGCCAATGGATTGAAGAACAGGTCACGGGTTTTAACTATTGCTGGAAGCGAGAGTGGAAAGATTGGAGTCACTATGCCTGGGAATTTTTCTGGGCCACTGGCGATACCATTACTGCTGCGAGAGAATCTCTCAATGATATCAAACGTCCCCGGGATTGGGTGGGAATTAATTGGAAAGGGGAAAGTTCTACTCTATCTGGAACTGATGCGATCGCTTGGCCGACAATGGGGTTACTGAATCCCAAAACAGGACGGGCAAAACAGGAAAAACAGGACATTGAGAAATTTTATGCGGCATTGAGTCAAAAACTCGGGGAAACCTATCTCGATCGCCTTCCCAAATTTAAGCTATTAAAAGGAACTGGACGAGAGATAGTAGCCAAAAAAATCGGCGAGGCAATTATTACTCCTCGGGAACAGTTGAGCATTCCTGAACTGATTAAACGCTTGATTACCGTCGATGCCGTTGCCGAGAAAATTAAACTGGAAATCAAGCATCCCAGTATCGAACTTTCGGAAGAATTCATCCAAAAAGCCTTGGAATCAACGGATATCGAAGTTCCCGAAAAACCGTTTAAAGAAGTGAATCGCCATGAGGAACAATCTTGGACGGGATGGTTTCAGGGGGATGGCGATCGCATGGGAAAATTCCTCCAAAAGTTAGCCGACAAAGGAGAAGAAGACGAACGTAAAAAATTGCAAGAGTTTAGCGAAGCATTAATGAACTGGGGAGAAAAGGAACTCAAACCCTACATGAAAGATAGCAAACTCGGTCGGATTGTCTATGCCGGGGGCGATGATTTCATGGGGGTGTTATTCCAAAGTGCTACTTCAGGTAAACTCACGGCCACCGAGTGTTTACAGTGGTTTGCCGGACTCCCCGAAGAGTGGGAAAAACATGGCTATGCCGATAAAATTACTGTCAGTGTGGGGTTTGTGTGGGCCGCCCCAAATGTCCCTCAACGGGATGTGTTACAACATGGGCGAGAAGCGGAAAAATCGGCCAAAACTTGTGGACGCGATCGGCTTGCTTTGCGAGTCTTATTCAACAGTGGTAATCACCTAGAATGGGTCTGTCCCTGGCGGTTCCTGGATATTTTATCCGCCTATCGCGATCGCAGCCAAAAGACCCAAAATTGGGCGCATATTTACCAAGATATTGCCATTTTAAAAGCCCGTAATGCCTTCACCGACCAACAAATTAAAATTGCCGAAGCATTAGCCGATATTTATTTTCCAACCTACAAAGACATTTTAGACGAAAAAAACTGGTTTAATACAGCGGTAAGTGCAGGAATTTTAGGCGAACCAGAAACCTACCAGGAAAACGGTAAAATCAGCCAAATCAAGGTCAATGCAGCCCTGAATGAATGGATTATCAATTTGGCAAAAATAGGCTTTCATTTATGTTCCAATACCTCATCCTCATCCAACCCCTGGGATTCCTCTATGGTAGCGCCGGAAGATTCCTCTCCCCTGAAAATTTAGTCGGACGTTCCGGCACCAGTTTCCCCCCTCTGCTGCTACTTTATCCGGCATTTTTGCTGCCGAATGGCAAACCGAAGCAGAGAAAGCAAAACTGGGAAAATTACAACTAGCGGGGCCATTTTGGGCCGAAGAGAACGACATTCAGAACTTCTACGTTGCTACCCCATTTAATTGTTTAGTCAAAGACCAAATTATTCAACATATCCTCACCTGGCAGGGAGAAAAATGGTTACGTCCCTCGGGAGAGAAACCGCCTAATGATAAGTTTGAAAATGGCACTTGGGTGGGGATAAAAGATTGGAAACACCTGCAAGGTAAGGGAGGAAAAAAACCGGAAGTCAAAACGAACCCTTGGAAATTTTTACCCCATCTACATCCTCGCCTGCGAGAGAATGAACGCCACGTCAACACGGACGCCGCTGATAATCAAGGCAGTTTGTTTTTAGAAAATGCTGTCCAACTGAATCCAGAGACTTGTTTAGTCTATTTATCCAACGAAGAAATTCCCGAGGGTTGGTATCGGTTTGGGGGAGAAGGTCACTTAGTCGAAATTCGATGTGAGGCGATCGCAGAACCGGCGAAAACCCTACTCGCACAACCCTTGCAACGCAGTTTTGCCCTAATTACACCCGCCATCTGGGGTTCTAATCGCCTGTCTTATCGCGAACCCAGAGTCAACCAAGGGAACGAGTGGCAAAGTGTGTGGTATGACAACGAATCTCACCCGAAACCCATGCTAACCCAGCGATCGCAACCCATGAGATTTCGGTTAGGCAATCAAAAAGATGGACCACCCAATCAACCGAAACTCCTATCCCGGGGTCGCTATGCCGTTCCTCCCGGGACCGTCTACATTGTAGACCAACCCCTAAACCAAACCTGGCAAGAATGGCCCAAAGACTGGTTTCCCACGGAAGGATATTCCTTCAAACGCTGGGGATGTGGACTATCCTTGCCTCTGGATGGGGCAATATCTGACCCTCTCACTTAACCATTGGAGAATCTGAATGTATCACAAAGCTTATGGCATCATCGAAACCTTAGCCCCCCTCCATGTTGGCGCATCTGCGGGAGAGGAAACCGGCAACCTGAACCTAATTTTTCGCGACCAATTTACCCTAACCGGGATTATCCCCGGGAGTTCGATTCGGGGACGATTTCGGGCAGATATGCGCGATCGCAACTGGAAAGATGCGAATCTCTGGTATGGACATGAAGCGGAAGCAGACGAGGAACAACAAGCACAAACCCAGGAAAACGAATCTAACCAGGATAGAACTACAGAGGCGATCGTTAAATTTGAATATGCCTCCCTACTTTGGCTTCCGCTGTACTGTCCCAACCAACCCATCGTCTGGGTATCCTGTCCTCGCTTGCTGAATCGCTATCAAAAACTATCCGGTTTACCCAAAGCCGAATTTAAGCCTTACAGCTACTATACAAAAAATAGCTTATCCATGAACACCCTATTTTTTAGCTTGGGATTCTTGAACCTTCAGGAAAAAGACCCCAATCTAAAAAACTACATCCCAGCCTCTCTGGAAGACCTCAATCCTGATAAAAATCTCGTCTTAGTGGTCAACGATACGGATATTGCGATTATTCATGAAATGGCTCTATTTCGACAAAGCCGCGTTGCCCTAGAACCGACGAAGAAAAAAGCCAAACGGGGTGCATTTTTCGATGTAGAAGCCTTACCCCAAGGAACCGTATTGACATTTACTCTTGCCTTGAAACCCACCGCCGAAAACCCCAAACCTTGGGAGAAATTTACCGAAGCAGCAGGGTTTAGCAGTAGTAAGGAAATGTACTTTGGCGGCTTAGAATCCATTGGATTTGGTCGCACTCACGTCACCTTAAATCCCTATAACGAGGCCAAATAATATGACTCAAACTCAAGATAAAACGGAATTATATCTCTACAGTATTGACCATCTCGCCCAAGATTTGGTCATCCAGAATCGTAACAAAAAGAACGTCCTCAACGAATCCCATAAAATGAGGATGGCGGTTGCTTATGGCTTAGAACGGTTTTGGGGCGAACACTTGCGATTAGAGGGAGACAAAAACGAAGAAAACCAAAATAAAGGCAAATATTGGAAAGCTGTCTGGGATGCTTTAGAGCAAATTCTTCAGCCCACCGGAATTAACTTGCCCAATCAGAATATTAAATCCAAAAAAACCAATAAAGAAGAAGAAAGCCAAAATATCCGAGAGATGGCAAAAGCGATTTGGGGATTGCCCTTAGAACACCAGCGAATTGCCTTAATGGTACTCACTCAGCTTTGTGACTCCCTAGTTTGGTGGACTCAACGCTACAAGAAAAAAGGAGAAGATTAGACAATGTTATTGGCAAAAGCATTTGAAGAAGCGAAGAGAGAAGCTGTTAAACAAGGGAAAAACATTGAAATTGAGATTCCTAAAACCGCAGCGCCCGTGAATATAGAACCCGAACAAATCCCCATGATGTATCGCGCCCAAGTACAAGGGCGTTGCAGCCTCCAGTTTGCAGGAAATAATAATGATTTAAAACAGTGGACAAAGGAATGGGTTTATCCCAAAGACGACCAAACCCCTACCTATCAGTATCCCGAACCCCCTCTAGGGTTTGATGGAGAAATTTATCGCATCAAAGTCGAGTTTCCCTTTCGATTGTTTAGTAACTGCGGACAAGACAACATCGCCCGTCCCATCATCGGAAAAAATGGCATTCCCTTTCTACCTGGGAGTAGTGTGAAAGGATTATTTAGACGGGCTTGCAGTGATGAAAAAGCCCGAAACTATTGTGGGGATAAGGATAACTTAAATCCGGAAATTTTTCGCTTTCTGGGGGCCTATCCCCTGGGCAATTGGGCCAAACAAATCAATGATATCGTCCATCCCCAACAAGTTCGACAAGTACAAGGTAATGGGTCCCCAACCGCTTTGGCATTAATTAGCTTGTACAAACCCGAATTAATTTTTGAGTTCAGCAGTTCTAGTCCCGAAGTAGATTGGCAGGATGTAGAACGAATTTTGCTAAAGGCATTGCAGCAAGGCGTCGGAGGAAAAACCAGTAGCGGTTATGGCATGGGGGGGAATTTTCCCGACAAACCGACGATAACACCCGCTTATCCGATTAGTTTTGAGTTGAAAAATATTGGGGTGAGTTCGGTCTTGAGAACCGGGGAACCAGAATTTAGACCCAACTTGTTCAAAGCAACTTTGCGGGGTCATGTTAGCCGATTACTGGCAGGAGTTTGTCCGAATCAAGAGGTGGTTAACAGGGAAACGAATCGCTTGTTTGGACATACGACTGAACCGAGTCAGGTGCAAGTTTTGTGGCAGTCAAAACAGGAAGATTTTGATACCCGAGGCAAAAATCCCACCTACACTACGCGAGGCGTCTTATATGTGAATACACCCCGAACAGATGTTGATTTTATCGAAAATGTGTTAAAATTCGCCTTTGTGATGGGTGGATTTGGCAAGTCTTGGCGCAGAGTCTGGCACAAAAAGTTTTATCCCACCTATCAAAAATTAGAGATAGGCTGTCATTGGGAATCCCCGGATATTGATGAGATTCAAACTCGTCAGCACTTAAAGCAGTTTTTGGACAGTTTGTTTGCCTTAAGTTGCGATCGCCTCGGTTCTAAACCGCCAAAACCTCTAAGTTGGAAAGAAGCATGGCATCCGCAACGGGTGGCGGTGTATAGCAATATTGTCACCGAATCAGCCGCAGTGAGATTGTTTCACGATGACGTTTTTAAAACTACCCCAGCGATCGGAGGACGTAACCCCAAGGACAAACGACCTACGTTCGTCAGTTCTGTTTGGCATCGGATGTTGCCGATCGCCGGAAATAAGTATTTAGAAATCGTCACCGTTTTTCATGGCGATCGCACTCCTTGGAAGCATAAACAAGAAGGCAACCAACTCCATAAATTTATCCAGAAATTAACCGATAAAGGACTGCAATTGACCTGGGGAACCAGTCCAGCAGCATCAAAAAGCTGAATGAGGTGACCAAAGGTTAACCCTACTAGAGGCGATCGCCGTTTTCAAACCCTCGAAAATGGCGATCGCCTCTTCAGTCCCAAATGTCCCGGTTTATCCATGATTTAGGCTCGCTACACCGACTAAAAAATCCAGAAAAATTCCGTTAAATATTTGAATTAATTTATACGTCTATGGTATAATAAAATAGAA
>NZ_JAFLQW010000120.1 GCF_017313335.1 Phormidium pseudopriestleyi FRX01
CGGTGGTAGGATTGACGTAAAATGTAGCCATAATTGATGAGAATTCCTGAGTATTTGCTGGTAAAAACCGGGTCACACCAAGGGGAATGGGTGGGCAGTTTCCTGGGCATTAGATAGGGGCGGTCTGGGAGAGTGGATAGCGCACCCAGATGGTAATTGCACCGATCGCCGGAAAGGGTAGTGGGTTGATGAAACCCAAGCCCGTTACATCGTCCTTGGTCGTCCGATTATGTTTACACTGTACGCAGCGCATTCTGGAGAATAGGGAGGATGACGGTCACAAGTGGAATTGGCACAAGTGTGGAGATCGCCTCGTGCCAGGGTCAATCGGCTTTTTAGCTGAGGGGGTATGACACTCCCCTGATTGTCACCAGAACAAGCTATTCTATAGGGTGACTTTCTGCAATTTGGCCCCTTAGTCTGTCACGAATTCACCCAACTGCGCTCAGTTTAAACCCAAGGGAAATCTGCTGCCGGTCTTCTTGAAGCGGATTAAAAACCCGAGGAATTGGCGATGAGGGTCCAATGTATCGGTTCCTCCGGTTGCGGTGGGGTTGTTACCGATGGGGAATATCTTGTCTATTATTAATCATTGGTTAGAAAAAACGCGCACAATATTCGTTCATGATTGAAGTTGAGCATCTGAGCAAAATTTATGGCTCGACACCAGCCATTCAGGATGTCACCTTTACGGTGGAGCCTGGGGAAATTTTAGGATTTCTCGGTCCTAATGGTGCAGGAAAAACCACGACGATGCGGATTTTGGCGGGGTATTTACCTGCCAATAGTGGGACCGCAAAGGTGGCAGGTTATGAGGTTCATGAAGATTCGATGGCAGTGCGGCAACGGATTGGTTATCTGCCGGAGACGCCTCCTTTATATCCCGATATGACGGTGGAGGGATTTTTGCATTTTGTGGCGCGACTGAAACAAGTGCGCCCGGGCGATCGCCCAGAACGGGTGAATTGGGCGCTCAAGCGTTGCAATCTGGAAGAAAAGCGCTCGGTGCTAATTCGTAAGCTGTCCAAGGGGTTTCGCCAACGGGTGGGGATTGCTCAGGCGATCGTCCATGACCCCCCGGTGATTATTTTGGATGAACCGACGGTGGGTTTGGATCCCCGGCAAATCATTGAGGTGCGGAATCTGATTAAAAGTTTGGCGGGAGACCATACGATTATTTTATCTACCCATATTTTGCCGGAAGTCAGCATGACCTGTAGTCGAGTGGCGATTATTAATCGGGGTCAAGTGGTGGCGACGGGTTCCCCGGATGAGTTGATGGTGCAACTCACTGGGGGGGCTTCCTATGAATTGGAAGGGGAGATGGCAGATAATCGGGCGGAGTTTGAAGAGCAAGTAAACTTGCTGAAGGGCCTAGAAGACTTGCCGGGAGTGCGATCGGCAGAATGGGTTTCGGAGCAGAAATTGCCCCCTTCTCGGCGCAAGATTCGGGCGATCGCAGAAGCGGGGATGGAACCGGGTCCTGAAATTATTACTCAGTTGGTGACGAGCGGATTTCGGGTACATGAGATGCGACGCACCCAAGCGAGTCTGGAAGATCTGTTTCTGCAACTGACGACGGAGGAAACGATTGCGGAGTCAGATGCGGAGTCAGATTTCGTGCTTTCAGGTGCATCGGTGCCGCAGGAAACGGATGAAGAGGCGATCGCGGATGCTGAGGTGATTGAAGAACCCGAACAAAAAGAACAAGAAAAAAAAGAAGGAGAAGAAAACTAAATGGGAACGATTGTTGCCAATATTGTGGCTATTTATCGCAAAGAGCTACAGGGTTATTTTATCTCCCCTTTACCCTATTTAATTGCCGGATTTTTTTGGTTTATTTCCGGCTTGTTTTTTGTGACAATGTTACTCGGCGATCAGGGCTTGATTCAACAAGTGGCAATCATGGATGCCCAAGGACAACAAATGGGAATTCCGATTCCACCCTTCGATGTGCCTTACGAATTTTTACAACAATTTTTGCAAACCCTTGGTTCCCTCTCTTTATTCATCTTACCGATGTTGTCGATGGGACTGTATGCTGAAGAACGCAAGCGCGGAACCCTGGAATTGTTAGCAACTTCTCCAATCACAAACTGGGCCGTAGCAACGGGCAAACTCCTCGGAGTCGTGACGTTTTATATCACGATGATTCTGCCGTTAATGGTCCTCGAAATCATCGCCCTGAATGCGGCTACTCCTCCGATGCCTCTGGCGGTTCCCTTGTTGGCCCATTTTGGCTTAATTTTATTAGCGACTGCGGTTCTTTCCGTGGGAATGTTTATTTCTTCTTTGACCGATAGTACAATTTTGGCGGCTATTCTTACCTTTGTGTTGGTGCTGTTTCTCTGGGCGATCGATGTGGTCGCTCAAGCCATTGGCGGACCTGTCGGCAGTGTTTTAGAGCATTTATCGATTCTTAACCATTACACCAACCTGATTCGCGGAACTTTGGATACGAGTAGTATCATTTTATTGGGCAGTTATGGGGTTTTGGGAATTTTTCTCACCGCTCAGTCTATTGATGCTTTGCGCTTCCAACGGAGTTAATTTCTCAGACTTTCTACTCTGAGAGAGATTCGATTACTTCCTAGTTTCTTCTCAATTTTTTAAGAGAAAAGTGGAAAATTATAACTGCAATAATCAACTTGCTTTTACTCAGAGAAGAATGAGAAAAAATTCCCGCCCACACAACAGTTGATTGCTTCTCCCTAACCATGAAAACCATTGAAAAAAAGCCCCGAGGCTTGACCAAGTATTTCAAATATGCAGTCTTTTTAGGGCTGTTCCTAACGATTGGCGGCGCAATTCCAGGACTCCTGACGGGATGGCAACCTGTGACCAGTGGATTGGTGATTGCGGGTGTCACTGTCCTATTGTTATGGCTGGTGTGGATGCTGACTAACGCTGAAGGTGGATGGAATCCGCGATCGGCACAAGCGGGGACTAATGCCTTTGTTGCAACGCTATCCGTTCTGGTGATTTTAGGGCTAATTAATTTTCTAGGCGTTCGCTATACAGAACGGTTTGATTTAACGGAAAATCAGCGCTTTACTCTGGCCCCGCAAAGCCAACAATTGGTGCGAAATCTGCCTCAACCTGTTAAAGTTTGGGTTTTCGCGGGGGAACCTGAACGCGGGGATTTGGAATTACTGGAAAATTATCGCAGCCAAGCGCCAAATTTGTTTAATTTTCAATATGTGGATCCTTCCCGGCAACCCACGGTGGCGCGACAATTTGGGGTTCAAAGTTTTGGCGAGGTTTATCTGGCATCGGAGGATGGCACAAGGCAGCAATTTGTGCAGACGGTGAGTTCCGTTTCCTCCCTCTCGGAAGCTAGGCTAACGAGTAGTTTAGAGCAGTTTACGAGCGATCGCAGTTACAAGGTATATTTGCTCCAAGGTCATGGGGAACGTCCTTTAGAAGCGGGACGAGGTGCGATCTCTCAAGCGGTTGCCAGCTTGCAGGACAAAAATTTTCTGGTAGAACCCCTGAACTTGGCCCGATTGCCTCGGGTCCCCCCCGATGCCTCGGTGGTGGTGATTGCTGGACCCAAACAACCCTTATTTCCCCAGGAAGTCCAAGCTTTACGGGCCTATCTGCAACAAGGCGGGAGTCTATTTGTGGCGATCGATCCGGATACTAATCCGGGATTAGATCCCCTGCTGAAGGAGTGGGGAATCGAACTGGATAAAACGATTGCGATCGATGGTTCCGGCAGTGGTGGA
>NZ_JAFLQW010000653.1 GCF_017313335.1 Phormidium pseudopriestleyi FRX01
GTCATTGGTCACGGGGGGTTATTCTAGTGAATAGTTACTGTCTACTCTCTCCTATCAACTATCCACTGTCCACTATCCACTGTCAACTGTCAAAGCAGCAAGTAACCCCCTTCCCCAAAGGACCACTGACCGAGGACCAACAACCAACAACCAAGGACCAACAACCAATGACCAATGACCAACGACAAATGACCCATGACCATTTCTCTGCTGTCCGTAACCCGAAAAATCTGACAAAATCGCCGAAACTTAATCATATAAATCTTTCTAGCTGCTGTCCGTAAATTTATCAGGCAATACCTTTGATGAAAAAACCCTGACAAACGACCAAGGACCAATGACCTTTCTTAAAGATTAATTAACAAAATTCACCCGAACTCAACAGTCGTGATATGCTCAGAAAAAGTCTGACGAGGCGAGCCGAGCTATGATGACCCCAACAAAGCTGAACAATCGCTATCAAGTAGTTCGAGACATTGGCGCGGGTGGATTTGGGCAAACATTTCTGGTAGAAGATACCCAAATGCCGACCCAACGGCGCTGCGTCGCCAAACAACTCAAACCCGTTACCACCAATCCCCAAATCTATCAACTCTTGCAAGACCGCTTTGCCAGAGAAGCAGCTATCCTAGAAGAATTGGGAGAGGGAAATACCCAAATTCCCCGGTTATATGCCTATTTTGAAGAAGACGGGCAGTTCTATCTCGTCCAAGAATGGATAGAAGGGGAAACCCTGACTCATCGGGTCCAAAATAGCGGCAAACTCAGCGAAAGTTCAGTCCGAGAAATCCTCGTCAGTCTCCTGCGGGTGTTAGAATTTGTGCATATTCAACGGATTGTCCATCGGGATATTAAACCGGATAATATCATTTTGCGAAACTCCGATGGAACCCCAGTCTTGATTGATTTTGGCGCAGTCAAAGAAACAATGGGAACCGTGATGAACTCCTCGGGAAACGGCACCGCTTCCATAGTGATTGGCACTCCTGGATTTATGCCATCAGAACAGGCAGCAGGACGTCCGGTTTATTCCAGTGATTTGTATAGTTTGGGGTTGACGGCGATTTATTTGCTGACGGAAAAATGGCCTCAAGAATTGCAAACAAATCATGATACTGGGGAGATTGTTTGGCGACAATATGCACCGAGAATTAGTCCAAGTTTTGCAACAATTTTGGACAAGGCAATTATGTCCCATCCCCGAGATCGCTTTCATAGTGCCCGAGAAATGTTGGATGCCTTAGAAGGCAGAAATTCTAGTTCCCCAGCAGTCGCCGTGGCATCGGTCCCCCCAGTTGAAAATGGAGTTCCTGTGACTGCGGTTTCCGTACCTCCGATGAATTATCAACCTCCCACGGTTGTCTCTCCCCCTACCGCGCCACCGGTGGATAGATCCGGGGGTATGGGAGATTGGCAAAAGGCGATGATTATCGGGAGTATCATTGGTGCTTTTGTATTAATTGGACTCTGGATCACCCGACCCCAACCCACCCCAACCAATGCCACTGCTGACTCAGAAACAGGCAATTCTCCAGGATCTCCTAATCCGTCCATCAGTAATAATTTAGCACCAGTTCCCAGTCAACCTACTCCATCAAATCCTTCAATTACCTCGCAAGAAGCAGTTGGTGTGATTAATAATTGGTTGGCAGCAAAATCCCGGATATTTGGGCGTTCTTATGACCGGCAATTAGCCGGTAGATTAACTACAGGTGAGCGCTATCGCACAACTATAGGCTCTATCGATTGGCTGCAAAATAACAATGCTTATTATGAATATTTGAGCTACAATGTTCAACCTAGACGAGATGTGTCCGTTTCAGGTAACGCAGCTAACATAGAAGTCAGCGTTACTGAAGATTTGATTCTTTATGTCAATGGAAGAATAGATTCAAACAGAACAAGCTTTGGCCCTAAAACTCAATCATACCGATTCTTTTTTGAATGGGTTGATGATAGTTGGAAAATATCAAATGTGCAATAATAACAGACTAAAAGAGCCATGAAAATAAAAACTAAAAAGATGCTGTTTCCCTTTCAATTTTTAGGGATGGTTACTTTAGCCGCTATGGTTGTAGTTTTATTAGGAGTTGGTTTGCTTCAATTTGGTGGATATCATCAATCTGATGGTGATGCTAATCGAACGACCCAGCCTGTTCAAACAAGTAACAAGAATCAGCCCGAACAGAACTTACAATTGAGTCCAGAAGAACCCCCGGATTTATCATCACATGATGATAATTTTCCCGTGAATTTGTCTATCCAGAATCCGGGTGGAGATGATACTTATTTAGGTCATTTATTCTATCCTGAAGCAAATCCCGATAGATTAGTGACGATCGCCAGTTATGGCGAAGATATTTATCAGAGATTTGAGTATCTTGACTCTGACGCAGCCAAGGCGCTGATGAAGCTGATTTATTCCGCGCGTAATGATGGCGTTTGGATTGTCTCAGTTTCAGCATTTCGTGATGTTGAACGGCAAAGACTTTTGTTTGAAAATCAAGTTGAACGTCGTGGATCAATTGAAGCCGCATCCAAAATCAGCGCCCCTCCTGGGTACAGTGAACATCATACGGGATTAACAGTAGATTTAGCAGATGGTCGATTTCCGAAACAAGATATCACCTCTCAATTTGAAAATACTGATGCTTTTCGGTGGCTACAAAAAAATGCAGAAAAATTTGGATTTGAAATGTCTTTCCCAGCGGAAAATAAGCAAGGAGTAATGTATGAGCCTTGGCATTGGCGATTTGTCGGTTCCGAGAATGCTCGGGCCATCTTTGCAAAAGCCAAAAATTTATTCTAAGGTTCGTGGAATGGGAGAATTTATCCCTTTTGATTCTCTATAAATGTTAAAGTTTTCAGAAAAAATAATGCTATTAAACAATCGCTATCGGATGATTCGAGAACTCGGTTCCGGGGGATTTGGGGACACCTTCATTGCTGAAGATACTCAAATGCCATCAGAACGGCGCTGCGTGGTCAAACAACTCAAACCCGTGACTGCTAATCCCCAAATCTTTCAAATCATCAATGAAAGATTTGCGCGAGAAGCCGCAATTTTAGAAGAATTGGGAGAGGGAAATATCCAAATTCCTCGGTTATATGCCTATTTTGAAGAACAGACTCAGTTTTACCTCGTTCAAGAATGGATAGAAGGAGAAACTCTGACCAATCGGGTAGCAAATCACGGGAAGATGAGCGAAAGTTCGGTCCGTGAAATTCTGATGAGTTTGCTGCCAGTGTTAGAATTTGTGCATATTCAACGGATTGTCCATCGGGATATTAAACCGGATAATATCATTTTGCGAAACTCCGATGGAACCCCAGTCTTGATTGACTTTGGCGCAGTCAAAGAAACAATGGGAACCGTGATGAACTCCTCGGGAAACGGCACCGCTTCCATAGTGATTGGCACTCCTGGATTTATGCCATCAGAACAGGCAGCAGGACGTCCGGTGTATTCCAGTGATTTGTATAGTTTGGGGTTGACGGCGATTTATTTATTGACAGAAAAATGGCCTCAAGAATTGGCAATGAATCATGATACTGGGGAGGTGATTTGGCGACAATATGCACCGAGAATTAGTCCAAATTTTGCAACAATTTTGGACAAAGCGATTATGTCCCATCCCCGCGATCGCTTTCACAGTGCCCGAGAAATGTTGGATGCGTTAACTACTGCTACAATGCCAGAGTATGGGATGCCACCGACAATGCGATCGCCACCGCCTGTTCATCCGGTTGCACCTGTTCCGGTTGGTGTCGAGCCTACTCCCATGCCACTTCCTGTTGATAAATCTTCCAGTCTAGGCGATTGGCAAAAGGCGGCGATTATGGGGACAATTATCGGGATGTTTGTCTTTGTCGGACTCTGGATTTCTCGACCCCAACCGGCAACGACTTCATCCAATGTCATGGGAACGGAACAATCCCCACCCCCAGAAGCGGTTAATCCTTTGCCGGAAGTTGAGAATCATTCACCGCAAGCGCAACCCACACCCGATCCGGTGCCATTAATCGAGCAACCGGACCCGAAACAATTTATTAGAAATCATTATGCCAATCTGAATCAACGGCAATATAATCCAACTTGGAGTAAGCTGTCTCATAATTTTAAAAGCAAGGCGGGTACATTTGCTGATTATGTAGACTGGTGGGAGAGTGTGGCAGAGATTCGGGTGCTCAGTGTGCGCTCGATCGCCCAAACAGAACGAGAGGCGATCGTGGATGTGCAGTTACAGTATTTGATGAATGATGGAATAATTGTTGATGACCCGAAAAGTCGGATTAATTTAGTTTGGGATAATCGGGAACAAACTTGGCTATTTGATGATAAATTTGAGCCTTAAATTAAGGGGTTAATGAATTGATTTAAGGAACGCTTTAGAGGGATTTCCTGAAGTGATTCTGTCCTGGAATAATTAAGAAACGCCTGAAGGCGTTACTACGAACTAAGAAAGAGAACGACTGAAGTCGTTACTACGAACGGGGGGGAACAAGAAAAAGGGTGGACTAATGCCCACCCTTTTTCTTGTGATGTAATGATATCAGATTATACTTGGGCTTCTTCTTTCACCAAACGGTCCCAACCTAGGTCTTTCATCGAATTATTCCGACGCATGGGACGAGTGACTAACTCTAAAATATCCCGGGCGTTGGTGAATCCGTGAATTTGGGCGAAGGTAAATTCCACCGACCATTTGGTACTGATACCCCGTGCTTCTAGGGGGTTGGCGTGAGCCATTCCGGTAATGACTAGATCCGGTCTCACTTCGTGAATCCGTTGCAATTGGTTGTAATTATCGGGCTTTTCGATAATTTTCGGGAGGGGAACACCCATCTCATGGCAGGTTTTTTCTAACAAGGCGAGTTCGGGTCCTTGGTAGCGTTTATCCAGATAGGGAATGCCAATTTCCGCGCAAGTCATGCCGCAGCGGATCAGGAACCGCGCTAGGGAGATTTCTAGCAAGTTATCTCCCATGAAGAAGACGGATTTGCCGCGAATCAGTTGGATATAATCTTCCAAACTGGCCCAGATTTGGGCTTCCCGTTCTTCTAATCCGACGGGTTCGATGCCGAAGACGGAGCAGATTTTTTCGATCCAGGCGCGGGTGCCGTCGGGACCGATCGGGAAGGGTGCGCCAATCAGTTTGGCTTTGCGACGGCGCATGAATGCCGTAGCGGTGCGACTGAGGAAGGGGTTAACGCCACAGGCATAATCCCCTTCGGCAACTGCTGGGAGTTCGGTATAGCGCTTGGATGGCAACCACCCCGAAACTTTAATCCCTTGTTTCTTCAGTTCTAAGGTGAGTTGCGTCACCACCGGGTCGGGTAAGGACCCAAACAGCACCAACGGAGGATGATTAGTATATTCCGCTTCGTCTGCCGCAACGTCTTCTTTTTGCTTACCGAAGTTGAGCAGTTTCTGAATGGCGTTGCGTTCTTGTTTTTCTTCCTCTTTTTCCACCTTATTGGGACAACGTTGGACCATTGCCGCCAATACGGTATCTTCGCCTTGGGTGAAGGCATAGTCTAACCCGTTGGCACGCGCTACGACGATGGGAATGCCTAAATCAGCTTCCAGTTTCGGTGCGAGACCCTCTAGGTCGGTTTTGATAATTTCGGTGGTGCAGGTGCCGATCCAAACGATGACGCTGGGGTTGCGATCGCGCTTAATTTGTAAGCACAACCTTTTCAACTCTTCATAATCATTCAACTGGGCCGAAATATCTGCCTCTTCCAACTCCGCCATTGCATAGCGCGGTTCGGCAAAAATCATCACCCCCATCGCATTCTGGAGGAAATAACCACAGGTTTTCGTGCCAATCACTAAAAAGAAACTATCTTCTATCTTCTGGTAAAGCCACGCCACGCAGCTAATAGGGCAAAAGGTATGATAGTTGCCGGTTTCACACTCAAAGGTGAGCGTTTCAGATGGAGCAACAGTCATAAAATCGATTCTCCTGTGTTAATTGTTGGTGCTAAATCAGTCGCTTACAAGTCATTCAAGAGATCGGACATTTCTGAATCATCTTCAGAGTCCATCTCATCCGCTAACGCATCCAAATCGACATCACCAAACGCATCTTCTGAGTCATCATCTCCTAACGCATCGAGGTCTAAATCCCCGAGGTCATCGTCAGAACTTGTGTCTCCAAATCCCTCTAAATCCA
>NZ_JAFLQW010000601.1 GCF_017313335.1 Phormidium pseudopriestleyi FRX01
GAATCTGTGGTGGGAACCTTAGATTTTCCCCACTGGGATAACTCTGCAATGGATGGATATGCAGTGCGCTACGAAGATGTTGCCGACAGTCGTGGCGATCGCCCTATCCCGTTGGAAATCATCGAAGAAATTCCGGCTGGGAAACTCCCCCAGAAGACGATTGACACCGGACAAGCGGCCCGAATTTTCACCGGATCCATGATGCCACCGGGGGCGGATACGGTGACGATTCAGGAAGACACCCAACGCAATGGCGATCGCGTGGAAATCTTATCCGCCCCCTCACAACCGGGAGAGTGGGTGCGCTATCAAGGTTCCTTTTACCAATCGGGAACTCCCCTGTTATCCCCAGGAATCGTCCTGAGTGCGCCAGATATTGCCATTCTCGCCACGGCACAGATTACCCAAGTGCCGGTGTATCGCCGTTGTCAAGTGGCTATCTTATCCACTGGGGATGAGTTAGTTGCTCCCGGCCAACCTTTAAAACCCGGACAACTGGTAGACTCAAATCAATATGCTTTAGCGGCGGCAGTCAGTGCAGCAGGCGGGGAACCCTTGCTGATGGGAATTGTGGGGGATCAACCCGAGGCACTCCAAAAGGCGATCGCCCATGCCTTAACTGTTGCCGATATTGTCCTTTCCACCGGCGGCGTCTCCGTAGGTGATTATGATTACGTTGAACAAATTTTGAGCCAATTAAGCGGCAAAATCCACATCAAAGCAGTGGGAATTAAACCAGGGAAACCCTTAACCGTTGCCAGTTTCCCGAGGGAAGAGTCCAACGCCTCAATCCTCTATTTTGGGTTACCTGGAAATCCGGTTTCCGCCTTAGTCACCTTTTGGCGCTTCGTACAACCGGCGATGCGGAAATTTTCGGGGTTGAGGAGTGGGTGGGAACCCCAGTTTTTAACCGCGCGATCGCAGCAAGAATTACGCGGAGGAGGACCCCGGGAAATCTATCTCTGGGGGAAAATTCACTGTATCGAGGGCATTTACCAATTTGAACTCGCCGGGGGTTCTCATAGTTCAGGAAATTTAATTAATCTCGCCCAAACCACCGCCCTAGCTGTGATTCCGGTCGGAGTCCCCACCATTGCACCCGGTGACCCCATCCAAGTGCTACCCATCAATAGCCTCGGTTAATGCGGTTTGGGACAGTGACAACCGGCGGGGGTTTAAACTTTCAGTCGCGACAACATGCGGGGGTTTAACGTTCCGTCGCGACAACCGGCGGGGGTTTAAACGTTCCGTCGCCACCCCGCCGGTTTTTGCCACTGAAAAAACCGCCTATTCCTCATATTCATAAACCCGAGGGCGTACTTTAACCGGAGTGCGCTTTTTCAAAGGGACCGCTAGAGGTTCCATTCCCACCCCAAGCTGTTTACCTGGTTCAATCGCTTGCAGTCCATCGAGAACCGCATCGCGAACCAGGGGTTCAGTTTCCCGAGACAACATCAGGCGAAAGTAGTCAGCGATCGCCCGTCGTTCCGAAATGGGGGTAATGGGTAGGGATTTAGTAATTTGTCGCACCGCAATCAGACGCTTGAGGGGGTCTGAATCGGTCAAATTCATCACCCCGGCATTCAGGTGAGTTGCCTCTGAACTCACTTGACGATTTAGTCCTTGCCAGACCAGTAAGATTAAAGTTGCCAAAGTCATGATTCCCTGGGCGATCGCCGCTGTTGCGAACCAGGGACTGGGGGATTCGATCCAGATAGAGACTGCCATGTAACTTCCTAGGGTGGCAAGTCCTCCGGTCCCCACGGCGATCGCCACTTGACGGTTAGCACCTCCAAGAGACTGATTCAAGCGCGATCGCACCTGATGCCAATTCCATCCCTGGATCATATAAGTCGCCAACATTACCAGGACCCCGGCACCTGTTGCGACTAAGAGTTTCCAGTTCCAAATCAGCAAGGCGATCGTCACCGCCCCCCCCAACAGCCAAGTGCCGTGATCGCGGATTCCCATCGGTGAGCCAGTTTTGTCAACAAAGCCCTGCTTGAGAAGAGGGGATACCCTCCATAACCTATTGACCAGTTGTTGCCACTGCGATAACCCCTTTGCCACGTTATTTTACCTATTTCGTCTGAGTCACAGAAACAAGATGGATATAGTTTACGATCAGATGGCGTTTCTGGGAAGATCTTTGGGTGGAGATTGGGGAAATTGGGGCGATGGGGGGGATTGGGGTGGCGATCGCATATTAGACGGATTGCAAAATTCTCTCAAGCCCCCTTCTGAGAGTTTTGCAATCTGTCTATTTTATTGACTATTTTATAAACCTCTAATTCTAAAAAAATGGAAAATCATTGATTTAACTTTATTAAAAATCCAGGCATAATCAGACTAATTCAAACATTAAATTATACTAAATAAATAGATTAAAATTTAGTACAAAATCAGGCAAAACTAGACCTATTTTAAAATTAAACTCTTTAGAATAGATGGGTCAGTTTCGATGTCCTAAAAATTGGTCTGCTGTGTTAGCGCCATTGAGGGAATTCTTCAACCATTTTCAAGGTCAGACTCAACGGCGCCAATGCCCTAATATTTAGAGATTTGCTACTAAAAAGCAAAGTAAAATCCAGCCAAAGTTATATGACCATCAAAGGCATAAAACGTGAGCCTATGAATGTTAGGAACATTCACGATGAGTTCAGCATTCGGGGGAATTAAAGAGGGGGAACCGGCTAAATTCGGTCCGAGGGTTTCAACTTCGGCAATCTGTTCACCTTGTTCGTTGTAAGCGCAAATAACAGTGCGCCGGGAACTGGTTACGAGGCTATTTACCAGTTGAACGGGTTGGAGAAAGGAGACTTCGATCGCCCCGCTTTTCGGTGCACCCATGATGACAATGCGGCCTGATTTGCTGGGAAAAGCCGGGTTAGAAGGGGCTAGGGCGATCGCATTGTTGAAAATCACCCCCTGGTTCTCAAATTGCCGTTCTACGACTTCAAAACAGTTTAAGGCTTCTAAATCTAAAATGATGCGCCCGGGTGACGGTTCAACTAGACTTAACTCGACAGTTGCTGGATCTAAATGATCGGGAAAGGAGGCTTCTGAGGAAACTTGATTCAACTCGATCGCCGAGTCATGATTCCGCTTTTTCAGGACATCACGGCTATAGGAATTAAATTGCTCTACCATCACTGCACGTTGACGCATCATCTTATCGGTCCCTGTTAAAGTTACTTCTGGCTAATTCAGATGAACCCACCCTTGAGCGTTTGAACCCAAATCGAGCGATCGCCATCGTTAACGGTGCGATCGTCGAACCCAATTGGGACATCGAACTGCAATGACACCCTTGCATCACTCCACAAGGGACTCCATCACCAGTCGGGTTGCAACCTAGGATTTTCCCGTTAGGGAATTCGCCCGGTTGGTAAAGATGTTCACCCCAGAAATATTCTTTCGGGAAAAATTAACCCCAATTTCCCAAACCGATCGCCCTTGCCAAAACCACACCCTATATCCGGCTTGACTTGATAGCCCGATCCAGCCATCGGTTATCAGATTGGGTCACCGACAGTCCCGAGCAAGCATGAGGGGTGACACCCCACACTGTAAATTATGTCTGATTGCGGGGATTTTAACAGCACCCTGGAAAAATTATATCTGGAACTAAAATCCCCGGAAATACTTACTACATAAGAGTTTTAAACGGATATAGTCGGAGTAAAGCTGATCCGGAGGTTTATGGAAACTTTATAAAATTAGATTAGGCTTGATAAATCCTTTGCATTTGAAACCCGTTTTCAGAAAGATAGCCCAGGAGAGAGGGCCTAACTGAGTCAGGCTCGATCGCCTGGAAACGGTGGAGATTGTACAGTTCCAATGGAAGAATAATCATCTCGATATTAAGAGGTAAATTGATGTTTATACCCCCCGGTTTTGACCAGGGTTCGATCGTGACCTCCCTGGGGCGCATGGTTTACTATACCAACCGCCAGGAGTTTTGGCAGGGTGGACCCTCTGAAAGTGGCGATCGCCCCACCCAACCGACATTACTCTTCCTGCACGGATTTGGTGGTGGGTCCTCCGCTTATGAGTGGTCGAAAGTCTATCCCGCATTTGCCTCAGACTACCGGATACTCGCCCCAGACTTAATCGGGTGGGGACGTTCGGAACATCCTGAACGCAATTACCAAATTGAAGACTATCTGAGTACCCTCACCGAGTTTATCAAACAGACTTGTCCCGAACCTGTAGTGGCGATCGCCTCTTCCCTGACGGCTGCCTTCACCATCCGAGTGGCTATATACCATCCCGAGTTCTTCAAAAGCCTAATTTTAACCACCCCCTCGGGACTCTCCGACTTTGGGGAAAATTACAGCAGCAGCTTTTTCGCCCAACTGGTGAAAACGCCCTTCCTCGACCAACTCTTGTATCGGACAGGAATCGCCACAGAAGTAGGAATTCGGGGTTTCCTCCAAAGCCGACAATTTGCCAATCCGGACTTAATTTATCCAGAAATCGTCCAAGCGTACCTGCAGTCGGCCCTAGAACCCAATGGCGAATATGCAGCCCTCTCCTTCGTGCGCGGGGACCTCTGCTTTGATTTATCCCGGGATATCCCCCAACTCACCACTCCAACCGCCTTTATTTGGGGACGTCAGTCCCAATTTACAGGACCCGAACTCGGCAAGCGTCTCGCCAGTCTCAACCCCTCGGCAATCCGCGAGTTCATCCAGCTTGAAACTGTCGGATTAACGCCCCAACTGGAAGTTCCTGCGGTAACCATCGGTTTAATCCGCAGATTTCTGCTGGAACTAACTGAGCGATCGCCCGAATCTGCCGGGACTTAGGGATGTACAGAAAAAAGTTCTGCATTCAACTGTAGGGGACTAGAAACCGGGTTTCTTACCTCTATGCGATCGCCTCCTTTGACCCATACCCTACCCGGATCCACCAGTACGCACCGGCTTCTAAGCGTTCGCGAAGCTTCTCCTTAAGGAAAAGCTGTTTTTCCAAACTGCCGGAACCGACACTTTAGGAAGCAACGGATATCGGACTGACAAGCGATCGCATCTCCGAGATAACTGTTACCCTCAACAGTTATCGGACCAGCACTGACCTTGGATAGCGGATGCCTCCGAGATAACTGTTACCCTCAACAGTTATCTGACGGACAACCACCGAGTGGCGATCGCCACTCAGTCCGGACCAACCCCCCGGTGCAACCCCTGGGGAATCTCGGCTAGGACACAAGAGAAACACGGTAGGGCTGGTAGCCTCGCGCTCTAAAGATGCTATGTGGAAAGCCCACACGAGCGGTTTTAACCGCCTACACTGTAGTCCAACCATGATGAGGGTCGTTAATGTAGCGCTCTATCGGATTTTCC
>NZ_JAFLQW010000380.1 GCF_017313335.1 Phormidium pseudopriestleyi FRX01
CCCCTCCCCTTGGCATCCGGTCCCCTCCCCTTGGCATCCGGTCCCCTCCCCTTGGCATCCGGTCCCCTCCCCTTGGCAAGGGGAGGGTTAGGGTGGGGTCCTCTGTGACGTGCGATCGCACCTCACGCGCAATGGGTGGGTGGAGAGTCCTCGTGAGGTGGCGATCGCACCTCACGAAGAAGAGAGGTTAGACCTGCCTCCATACAGGCGCTGAAGCCGGAAAGAGTGCGTGAGGTGGCGATCGCACGTCACAAGAGGACCCCACCCTAACCCTCCCCTTGCCAAGGGGAGGGGACCGGAGGTGGCAACAACCGGCGGTGGTTTAAACCACCGATGGGTGTCACTTCGGGACCGATCGCGCTAAAGTAAGCAGTTAAAGTTCAAGAGATTGCTCAAATGTGGTCGCGCAAACGTTTTGATATCGATTATATTGATTTGATTTACGGATTGGGTGCAGCATTGACGGTGGGAAATTCACAGCGTCAGGGGTTGCAAAATGAGCTAGAGGACTGGTGGATTTCCGACTCGACTGGGGAGGCGATCGCCTGTTTATCGGTACGTTCCGGGTGGGATTTACTGCTACAGGCGTTGCAATTACCCCCAGGGAGTGAAGTGGCAATGAGTGCATTAACCATTCCCGATATGGTGACGATTGTCCGTCATCATGGTTTGGTTCCGGTTCCAATTGATTTGGACCCGATGACGATGGCACCGGATCCGGCCAGTTTAGACCGGGCGATCGGTCCCCAAACTCGGGTAATTATTATCGCCCATTTGTTCGGAGGTCGGGTCAATTTAGAGCCGATTTTAGCAGCGCGCGATCGCGTTGGGGCGATTTTGGTGGAAGACTGTGCTCAGGCGTTCACCCCGGGATTTCGCGGTCATCCAGATGCGGATGTGAGTTGTTTTAGTTTTGGTAATATCAAGTTTGCGACGGCCCTGGGTGGGGCATTATTGCGCGTGCGTGACCCCCAACTCGGGGATTGCCTCCGACAAATCCAATCGACTTACCCAGTCCAGGATTCCGGGCACTACACCCGCAGATTGCTGAAATATCTGGGTCTCAAAACCCTCTCCAGTCGCCCTGGATTTACGGCGTTAATTTGGGGATGTCGTCGGTTGGGAATTGACTACGATCGCCTGCTGAATCAGTCGGTGAAGGGGTTTCCCAAGGATGAACTGATCCCGCGTTTGCGTCATCAACCTTGGGAAACCTTGTTAGCGTTACTCCGTCGTCGCTTGCAGGGTTATACGGAGGAACGATTAGCGGCACAAACTCACCGGGGTCAGCGCCTGATTCAGTTGTTGCAGGACTATTGTCCCCAGATTCTGGTTCCCGGTGTCGCTACTTTGCCTCATGTTCACTGGGTTGTCCCGATTTTGGCCCAGGACCCGGAAATGGCGATCGCCACCCTTGCCAATGCAGGTTTTGACTCGACTCAAGGGAATAGTATGACAGTGGTCAACCCACCGGAAACTCACCTGGAATGGGAACCGCGAAATGCCCGTGAGATTTTCAAGCATTTGCTCTATCTCCCTTGCTATCCGGCAATGGATGATACAACATTGGTCTCGATGGCGCAGGCGTTACGGCCCATTTTTTCTCCCTCGGTGTCCGAGTTTTTGAGGATGGGTTCGCCGTAATCGGTACTCTATCCTGGACTGCTCAATTTTATCCCTCTTTTTGATATGGACCCCAAAAAAACGTCTGTTATCCGCTCTTTTTTCAGTGTATCCTTGTTTGTGTTTCTGGCGATCGCCGTGGGACTGTTAACGGCTAATTTTATTTTTGCTTTAATAGAAAAGCTGGGATAATTGTTTCTGAATCCAGGGATAATTTATCTCAGATTGACTTAAAATTACCGAATCAGGAGTTTAAACGATGGCGGATCTTATTTCGGCTCAAGTGAGCGATCGCATCTGCAAGCACATGAACGAAGATCATGCAGATTCTGTGCTGCTGTATGCTCAAATCTTTGGCGAGGTTCCCGATGCAACCTCAGCAACTCTGCTGGCGATCGACCCTTTGGGGATGAATCTCACGACTCAAGTTGGAGAGGAATCTCTGCCGGTTCGGGTCACTTTTGACCATGCCCTCGCCGATTCTGAAGATGCTCACCACACTTTAATTGCAATGGTGAAACAGGCAAGACAAGCCAAAACTGTATAACAGCAAAGGGGTGATTCACGAGTCACCCCTACAACATCCTCCGGTCCCCTCCACCCATAAACAATTTCCTGATTCAGGGGAGGGCTATGAGACTAGCCCTATCAAGGTGGTAAATTTAATGACGAAAAATCGTTGTTTCTTGTAGGGGTTTGGTCTCCAAATCCTCTAACCCAATGTAGTAAAGGAGTAGGAAGGTGGGCAGTGCCCACCCTACAATTGCTTAACAACCCTAAACCCTGTTATTTACCAATGCAAAAGCGGCTAAAAATGCGGTCTAAAACGGATTCGGTCACATCTTCTCCGGTGATTTCTCCTAATGCTTGAATTGCGCCTCGGAGGTCGATGGTCCAAAAATCTAGGGGTAACTGTTGGTCAATGGTGGTTTGGACTTGTTCTAGGGCGGTTTGAGCGCGGGTTAAGGCAGCGGCTTGGCGTTGATTAATGGCAAAATCCAGATTTTCTGCTTGCAAATTTCCCGCATGAACGGCATTTAAAATGGCGGTTTCTAATGCTTCGATACCTTGTTGATGGGCGGCAGATGTTTTAACTGTTTCGCGGATATTCTCTAAGGGAGGTAATGGTAGAATTTGTTCGACTAAATCAATTTTATTGAAGATGACGACAATGGGTTTATGTTTAACTTGTTGATAAATCTCGTAATCATCCGGAGTCCAACCGGCTTGGGCATCAAGGGTTAGTAACACTAAATCGGCAGATTGTGCGGCCAATCGCGATCGCTCAACCCCGATTTTTTCCACTGTATCCTCGGTGGCGCGAATGCCTGCGGTATCGAGCACCTGTACGGGAATTCCCTGGACAACTAACTGGGATTCCACAACATCTCGGGTGGTCCCGGGGAGGTTGGTGACAATGGCGCGATCGCTACGACTCCAGGCATTTAATAAACTCGATTTCCCCACATTAGGACGTCCGACAATGGCAACTTTTAATCCCATTCTTAACAGTTCCCCTTGACTGGCAGTTCCTAAAATTATCTCAACTTGTTTAATAATTCCCTGAATGGATTGGATAATTTCGGGTTCATTCAATGGCGGTAAATCTTCTTCAAAATCGATGCGGGCTTCAATTTCTGCCAAGATATCCAAACATTGGGTGCGTAATTGTCGAATTGGATGGGCTAATTTGCCTTGCAATCCAGCTAAAGCGGCTTGAGAAGCAGCAGGAGATTGTGCCCCGACTAAATCTGCGACACTTTCAGCTTGGGTTAAGTCTAATCGTCCATTTAAAAATGCCCGGAGGGTAAATTCTCCCGGTTGTGCTAATCTTACCCCGAGTTCTAAACACAGTTGTAAGACTTGTTGAACGGGAATGATGCCACCATGACAATGAAATTCGACCACATCCTCGCGGGTGAAGGACCGGGGGGATTTCATCAGCAACAAGAGGGCTTCATCGACGATTTGCTGGGTTTTGGGGTGACGAATTGTCCCGTAGAGGATCCTGTGAGTTTCCCAGGGTTGTGATCCTGGGGTATGAAAGAGGGTTTGGGCGATCGCCATCGCCTCGGATCCCGACAGGCGGACAATCCCGATACTCCCTTGCTGTGGGACGATTGCCGTGGCGATCGCCGCGATCGTCTCCCGTTGAGTCACCCGATCCATGATTTCACCCCTTATGACTACTGTTTTATTATCCCTTGCGATCGCCAATATCCTCCCTAGGACGAGGAAATTGAGGTAAAATATCGATCATAATCTCAAGTTAAAGACTCACTTCTAAGACTCTCAGGGGGCAATCACGTTGCACAACTCAGTCCATTATTTTAGGGAAAACAATGTTACATAAACACCCTTTGCAGATCAACTCCTGGAGGACTCAAATCAAGCGCTTTCGTTTAGCTTCTCTGTTCTCTAAACGCAAACGACCCCGGAGTCGATGGCATCGGTTCTGGCGTTACTATTACTGGCGTTTAGTCCGACAAAAGGGCAGTCCGGAATTCCTCGCTAGAGGTCTGGCAGCGGGGGTATTTGCGGGGTTGTTTCCTTTATTTGGACTGCAAACAATTCTGGGGGTTGCCTTAGCGATTCTGTTTCGCGGCAATAAATGGATGGCGGTTGCTGGAACTTGGATCAGCAATCCGTTAACTTATGGACCGATATTTTGGCTCAATTTTGAGGTGGGTCAATGGCTACTCAAATCTCATGAAGTGTTTGATATTGAACGCTTAAAGTCTACGAAAGCCTTACTCGAAGTCGGGGCTGACTTTTTAATTATTCTCTTGGTTGGCTGTCTGGTGATGGCGAGTCTGAGTGCATTTTTAAGCTACTTTTTTGGGATTAAACTGATTCGCCGTTGGCGCACTATTCACCGGGGTTGGCGTCGCCGACACCATTCTAGCCGCTAAAATTTATTCTCTGACCAAACATCCTCATAAAGGGTCGCCATATCGACTTGCAGATTAAGGCTAGATAACTGTACTTGTTCTTTGCCCTGATAACTATATAATTCCCATCGTCCCCTTTCATTGCGCCGAAAACACTCCACACTTGGGCGAGTTTGACTGATGACCAAATACTCTTTCAGGCTTTCAATTTCGCGATAATCTGCAAACTTATCCCCTCGGTCGAATGCTTCAGTAGAAGGGGATAACACTTCGACAATTAAGCAAGGATACTGAATAAATGAGTCAGTTAACTGGCGATCGCGAGGGTCACAAGTCACCGTTAAGTCAGGATAATAGAAAACATCGACGGTCTCAATTCTAACTTTGATATCTTTTACAAACGCATAACATTCCGTTCCTCGAACCTGTTTTCTGAGGATGGTTGCCAAATTCAAGGCAATCATGTTATGATAGGAGTTAGACCCTGACATCGCATAGACTTCCCCCCGAATGTATTCGCGACGAATCGGGCTGATTTCTTCTCCTGCAAAATACTCTTCTGGCGTCATATAAATTTTGAGAGAGTGACTAGAAACTGCTGGAAGTTTTTAACCTTAAATCAATCCGGATTTGAATTACGGAACTTGCCAAATTCGCAAGGTATCCCCACCTAAAATCAGGGTGCGATCGCCACTGAAGGCCAAGGATTTCGCAGATCCATCCAGGGTCCGCAGGAGTGTTCCATCGGCTATATTCCAAATTTTAGTCCCATCTTCACTGGTAGAGGCGATCGCCGTTCCATCGGGAGTAAAGGCCAAATCATACACATAGCATAAATCACAATGGGCCACAATTGTGCGCTGACGAATCCCCCGTTCCAGGTTCCAGAGTCGAATCTCTCGATAGGTTCCAGCGGCAATGGTGTTCCCATCGGGACTGATGGCAACGGATTCAACAATAAATCCTCGTTCTCCCGCAGGTAGAGTCTGCACTAAATTGCCATTCCGCAAGTCCCACAGTTTCACCGTATTATCCAGATGACCGCTGACTAATGTGCGACTGTCCGGACTAATGGCGATCGCATTCGCCTCCCCAGACTCAGGCAAGGTCAAAACCAAGCGTCCGGTGTTGAGATCCCACAGTTCAATCCCTTGATTACTGCCAGTAATTAACGTTTGACCATTGGCAGTAATCGCCACCGAGGTAATCGGATTGGAAAGATTAGGACGCGATCGCGTGATGGTATTGGCAATTTGTCCCGTTCGCAAATTCCAAATTATCGCCTGACCCTGTTGATCTCCACTCACTAAAATCTGTTTATTGGGACTAATCGCCAGAGAATTCACCTCACTGTTATGTCCCGACAAGGTATATAACAACTGACTCGACTGCCAATCCCATAACTGAATCCGATTGTATCCGCCATCAGTTCCTAGGAGACTGCCATCGGGACTCAAGGCGATCGCCCGGGGTTGGGTTCCCACTTGGATAATATTAGCAAGAATAAAACCCCGCCATCCCAAATTTAACCCCACCGTAGGCGCTAATCGCAAAAAATTACTCACAGCGATCGCCGAATTTACTGTGGGAGACTCAGGATTAAACCGACCCTGAATCCCAATTAACCGTCCCCAACGGTCCACCACCGGACCCCCACTCCCAGCAGATTGCAAAGCACTATTATACAGCAAATCGTACCCGTCCGAGAGATTAATTCCCGCAGTAGACACTAAATTGCCCGCCGCGAACAGAGTCGTTTGGGGTTGATTGGCAACAGTGAGATAAACTTGTGACTCCGAGGGTTCGGCCAACTGCGCCACCGGATAAATTTCAGAACTGGTAAACTGTAAAACAGCCAAATCCACCAGAGGCAAAAGTATCACCCCATCCGGACTAACCCGATAGCGTCGGCCATCGCCAGTGACCACCTCATATACACTTGATCCAGAAACCACCGTCTTCGTCGTCAGAACCGTATAAACATTCCCCTGACGATTGACGATCGCCCCCGAACCCGATGTCGGACCCGAAATAAACACCGTCATATCCTTCGCGATCGCCGTCACATCCCCAATCCCTAGAGGCGGATTAAACAGAGGAGAATCCGACGCCAACGCCTGCAAAGACTCCCCCGAACTCATCCCCAACAAAGGAACCGGCGTCAATCCCCCAACAACAATCCCCATTCCCGCCATCAATCCCGCCATCCGTGAAAATCTGTGTAATCTGTGGTTCATTCTCCCATCCCTCAAGGCATCCGCCAAATCTTAATATCCCAACCCCCACCCACCAAAGTTTGACCATCGGAAGTTAACGCGATCGCCCCTGCTGCCGTCGGGAAAAAGTGCAATAACGCCCCAGTCCTCACATCCCAAACCCGAATCGCATCAATGTCCCCTTCTTGAACCGTTCCCACCAGGGTTTCCCCATCATTGCTAAAGGCCACTTCAAAAAAGGTTGCATCAGGATTGCGGGCGATCGTGCGAACTAAATCCCCATTGGCGATATTCCACAGACGAATTGTTCCCTCTCCACCCGTTGCCAACACTTGACCATTGGGACTAAATGCGAGGGTTCTGACGGCATTAATATCCGCAGAAATAGTCCGAATTAACTCCCCGGTTTGGAGATTCCAGAGGCGAACCAGTCCATCCTCACTACTACTGGCGGCCATTCGACCATCGGAACTCATCGCCACATCTAACATGGCCGTTTGGCGATCGTCCAGGGTACGCAGGACCTCGCCGGTATTCAAGTCCCACAGTTTCACTGTGCGATCGCGACTGCTGCTGATGGCAGTATTCCCATTCGGGGCGATCGCCAATCCTGTAACTTCGCTGGTATGTCCTGTGAGGGTTTGAGTGAGAGTCCCGGTTCTGATATCCCAAATCTTAATTTCTCCATCGCCACCCCCACTAATGGCCCATTGTCCATTGGGGGCGATCGCCAAGGCCCCGACTCTCCCCCGATGTCCCGGTAACGTGCGAATCCGTTCCCCAGTTCTCAGGTCCCAGAGATTGATCGGGGCCAAATCCGCCCCGCGATGACCACTGGCCATAATAAATCCTTGACCATCAATGGCGATCGTAATAGCATCCATTGAGGCCGAAATAGACTCACATTGACGGGTTCCGGTGGTATCGGTGACGCATTGTTCCACCTGGGAATCCGGTGTGATTCCCGTGGGTTGGAAGTTCAAAACATTGGTCAAGACAGCAGTTTGCCACCGTTGATTCCCAGGGGCGATCGGCATTGGAGGGGTTGGTGTTTCTGTGGTTGGTGTTTCTGCGGTTGGTGTTTCTGCGGTTGGTGTTTCTGCGGTTGGTGTTTCTGCGGTTGGTGTTTCTGCGGTTGGTGTTTCTGCGATGGCGATCGCATCCGGTGACGCCACAAACTGTTGTGGGACTAAAGCAATGGCACCAATATCTTCATGAACTTGACAAATCATCGATGCCAACTCACCCCGGGAGATCGGTTCCGTGGGGTTTAAACTCCGAGGATCGGGATAATTCACCACCAATCGGTTTTGAATTCCTGCGGCGATCGCCCCTCGGGCATAGTCCGGAATCTCCTCCCAATCCGCCAGAGATGCCTCGATAGTCTCTAACCCATTCTCCGGCGATTTGTAGCGCAAACCAGTCGTTAACAAGGCGATCGCCTGCCAACGGGGAATCACCTGAGTGGGGTTAAAAGCGCGACCGGAATAAGCAGAGATAAACCCCGTCCGGTAAGCTTCCTGGATAATTTCCCGACCCCAATAATCCGTCGGAATATCAATAAATTCAATCGGGTCCCGAACAGGTTCAGCATTCGGGAACGCTTTGCGAACCACCGAGGCAAACTCCACTCGCGCGATCGGGTCCTCCGGGTCAAACGTCTCAGCAGAGAACACCGAGAGAATATCCCGTTCCTCAAGGGTTTCAATACAAGTCCGCGCCCAATAGTTGGTAATATCCGTATAGGTAGACTGAGCATCTGCCGATTCCATCATTCCCACCGGCAGCATCAACCCAAACACCACCGTTAACACCCGAATGGAGTCCCGGGGGCGTAACCGTAGGGTAACAGGTGTTTCCCCAAAGGCAACACCCAGTCCCTTCAAAATTTTTGGTCCCTGGAATTTCTGCCAACCCTTCATCACCTAAACTCCCATCGCCATAACAAATAGAATAGAGTGCACTGGACGAGTCTCATACATCTTCATCGCCAGGATTTTAGTGAATTGTAGAGGAAAAACAGTGGTGCCCCCAATCATCTCCCTAAAATCCTGGCTC
>NZ_JAFLQW010000103.1 GCF_017313335.1 Phormidium pseudopriestleyi FRX01
AATAAAGAAGCCTTTCGCGATCGCGAAAGGCTTCTTTATTTAAAGAGCTAGTTCATGGAGGGATGGGAAGGGCGATCGCCGAGGTATCCTAACCCGGGAATCCAGTGGATGATTCCGGGAAGGATTGACCCTTCGTGGCAACATCAAACCCTACCCTTATCCGGAGAAGAGGTCAACCGCGACTGCCCAAAATCAGGATTTGGTATCCCGTTTTACAGATAAATCTTCAGGGATTTTTATGCCTACGGCGGCTAGAGTTACACCTTACCAAGGAGACGGAAAATCTTCTCAGGTTTCCACAGTCTCAAACCCCATTTTACCTAGATTCGGATCGGACTTTTATCGCTCAACTGTCGAGTGGATTGCAACGGATCTCGATGATAAACCCATCGGGATCGTAAAAGTAGATCCCGCGTCCCGTGGGACGGGTGACGGGACCGCTATCGATCGCCACCTGATACGCTTTAAGTGCCTCAACTGCGCCGTCAAATAACTGCGGATCAATATCGAAGGCGAGATGATTGGCACGGGTAAAGGCACGTTTCGGGTCCGGGTCCGGGGGTAATAAATCCGGTTCGTAAAATAAATCGATAACCGTCCCATCTGGGGTAACAAAATTGGCAACTTTCCCTGTGGCGACTAATTCCCGCAAGGTGGTGGGAACTTCATCTCCAGTCAGTTCCTGTAACCCGAGGATCCGACCATAAAAATGGCGGGATGCTGCCAAATCACTGACATTAAATGCGATATGGTGAACTTGTCGCAAACTGCCAGGCGCGATCGCAAAAGTTGATGATTCTAAATTGATTTCCATGATATGGACTCATTTGAGAGGGTAATCAGGGTTTAAATCTGTCAGGACATTGTGGAGTAAGCAGGGATGGATTGAAATGGTTTATCCCGAGAATTTTTGCCAGAAGTGGTGCGATCGCCCAGGGGATAAATGCGATCGCATCAGGGTCCGGATGCGAGATTAAATTTCCCTACAACTCCTCTGGATCAATTCCCATTTCCCGCAGGCGATCGGCAAGTACCTGGGATTTCTGGCGTTCTCGTTCCAGTTCAGATTCAGCTTGTCGCGCCCGTTCTTCGGCCTGTAGCGCCCGTTCTTCTAGTTCCAACGTTGTCAGAAAAGGTTCACCATCGGGACGATATAGTTCCAATCCAGTCTCTCCCATTTGAAAGCGTACAGCGAGGCGAGGACTCACCCAGCCGTCCATTTGTTCGATCGGGTGTAAACTCCCCTCACCCTTGCACCATCCCGCTAAATCCAGTAAATCGGGATGATATAAATAGTATTCTTCAACGCCGTAGTTTTGATAAAACGCCAAATTTTTCGCCATTTCCGAGGGACGGTTCCCGGGAGACCAAATTTCAAAAACCACCTGCGGGGGGATATTTTCTTCCTTCCACTGTTGGTAAGACCCCCGATAGCCTTTGGGTCGTCCGAATGCTACCATCACATCTGGCGCTTGTCTGAGCTTGTTATTCCCTTCAACGGGATACCAGAGCAAATCTCCGGCGACAAAGACATTCGGATCCTGAGCATAAACCCGTTCTAAATTTTCTTTAATCCAGACGATCAGCGCCAATTGTTGGGTATTGTCTGCCATTGGTTGACCATCGCTATCGGGGTAGATGAGAGTTGCCTGGGGTTCGGGCGATCGCACTTCTGTAACCATAGCCGTTTCTCCCTGGGGTTGTGCTAGACTTAATTTTAGCAGGAAAAACGTGCGATCGCCGGATTAACCACCGCATCACTTCCCGAGTTTTTGCCAGAGGACAATAGCCAGAAAGGTGACTAAACTGGCGACCCCTCCGCAAATCACACTTAACAATAAGACCCCAGTCAAACCTGAATTTGTCCCTGGATTCACAGAGGGAACAGGAGGATGAGTCATCGAAGCGACGGCTACTATACAACCTGTCCCCAGTCCGACTCCCAGGATGCCCACTGCGGTTTTAACGGTGCGATCGCGCTGGGCTTGACGAATTTCCACCTGACCCTGAAGCATCTGGGTTAGAGTTTGTATCCGTTCCAAATTTAAGCGGAACTCATTGATATCCCCTTGAAGCCTGGGTATGTAACTTTCTTTTACCGATGCGCTGAATTTTTTTAAAAAAGCGAGGTCCGTTAATCCTAAACCATCGGCATCTTGTTCTAACTGGTGGCAATATTGATCATAATTTTCGAGCTGGATTTCCATAGAATTGAGATGTCTCTCTAAGCTCGTTAATCCGCCTAACAATCTAGATAGAGTATGCATGGTGGTTTTGAGGAGATGGAGACTCAGAGCAGAATAATCAGCGATCGCCTCAATCTGTTGATATTGGTTGATTAGCTGTTGTTTGAGCCATTGGCTATTGTAGTCCGTCCAAACAATCCGATGCCGAGATAATAAAACTTCTTGCCATTGTTCATAAAAACCCCATCCCGCTTGAAACGTTTCGCGATCGGGATACAGAACCAGGAGTAAATAACTATTGCCTTCAATAGTCTCCCTTGTCTTTCCCCCCGATGTCCGCCAAAACTCATGCAGTTTCACCCCCACATAGTCTCCTGCTGCTTGATGATGCCATCCTTCGGGAGAGATTAAGGTTTTATAGCTCTCTTCGGCCAGCTTTTCAATTTGAGTGGAATTACCATGTTCCCAAACGCCTGAAATCAGCCAAGTTTGTCCTAAATTATTGGGGGAATCGGGGTCAAGAGTGAGCGGTTTCAGGGTACTCAGCAGACTCTGAACCTGATGGGCGTTATATCTTTCCTGAACTGAACCATCAAAGATTAAGGCATAACTATCATGGAGACTTCGCCGCAGATAGCGTCCCAGGATGGCGTGGTTATGTAGGGTTCCTTTAAATTTAAAATCGGCGGTGGGTTGGGACTGAACATCAAGGAAAGTTTTCTGACTATCCAGGGCGATCGCATCGGGGATTAATCCGGAAATATCCCCCACTATTTTTTCTAAAACTGAGTGATAATTCCGTTGACTGTTTTCTAGGCTGATGCCTAACCCTTCTTTGAGATGGTAACTAAATAAATATAAGTTAGGAGCGTTGATTTCTAGCATGAATTTGGGGGCAAGTCAGATCCAATTGAAAAGACGCATTTAATTGTAACCCAGATTTCAGCGAATATTTAATATACGTTTAGGAAAATTAACAGATATTAAGGTTTAAATCTGGTTCGGGTTGCAGGGCGATCGATGTTAAGGAAGGGGTGAAATATTTTTTGTGAGATATAGGGTGCAGGGAAGACAGGTGGAGGGATGATGGAGTTTGGTTTTTAATCAGTTTATATAGAAAACAGGATTAAATGGAAGAAACGACTGAAGTCGTTACTACGAACAGGGGATAACGACTGAAGTCGTTACTACGAACACTCCCCATCTGCCCCATCTGCCCTATCCATGACAAAAACTTCGGGGCAGTTTCCGGATTCAGGGGGTTTGTTGGTGAAACAAGCGCACCAAGGTTCTGTTTAGGTGTGTTGCTCAGATCATGAATCTAGTGATTTCCTAGGGGCAAGTCCCCAATCAATCGAAAAAAATTATGGCAAATTGTTGTCCAGCGATCGCTCGGGTGGGGTATCCGGTGTGGTATCCTAGCAAGATTCGTGGGGCTACAGTTGGATTGCCCCGGGCAAAACTAGAAAAACTCTCTTCGCTTTGCTTAGTTTAAACTGAATTGTATTTTATTGTCGATGCCCTGTTCATTACAGCAGTTTGAGGTAATTCCATGACCTTCATTGCCACAATACTCACCAGTCTACTCTCAATTCTGGTAGTTCTCGTCGGACCGAAGTTTTCGGATGAGAAACATCGCAATACTGTGCGCGCTGTTGCCCTATTAATCGGCATTTTAGCAGCGACAGTTTCCCTGTTGAAAACCTTTACGATTATCCCATCGGGAAAAGTTGGGGTGATTGAGGTGTTTGGGAAGGTTTACCCCCAACCCCTGAATCCTGGGGTGCATTGGGTGAACCCCTTTGGAAATGTTTTGAAGTTTTCCACGCGCTTGCGGGATATGCCGGAAAAAATTTCAGCCACCTCCCAAGAAGGGTTAAACCTGGTGGTAGAGGGGACGATCCAGTATCGCTTAGACCCGAATAGTGCAGCGGATGTGTATCAAAATGTGGGTGTCAATGATGGAGAAATCGTGCGATCGCGGTTTCAAGCGATTATTCGGGAAATTACATCCAGTTATCCCGCTAGAGACATTTACACGGCTAAACGAGAGGAAGTCACCCGGCGACTGCGGTTATCCATGCGGGAGTCTTTAACCCCTCTAGGTTTTATCGTCGAAGAAGCCTTTCTCAAGGATGTGGCGCTACCGGAGAAATTACAAGCGGCCATTGAACAGAAAATGGAGGTAGAACAGGACAATCAGCGCATGGAATTGGTGCTACAAAAAGAGCGGCAAGAAGCGGAACGAAAGCGCATTGAAGCCCTGGGAATTGCGGATTATCAACAAATTATTTCCCCGGGTTTAACCTCTCAATTCTTGCAATGGCGAAGTATTGAAGCAACCGATCGCCTAGCCAATTCTAATAATAGTAAAGTGGTAATTATGGGCGGGTTGGGTAATAATGCCAATGTGCCGGTGATTTTGCAACCCTAGGCGATCGCCCATCCTGCTGTAACCCTCTTTTTATTGACCTGAACCAATGACTGAACCCACCAACTACTATATTAGAAAGAGCAAAAATGGAACCTGTGAAATTCTCTCGGGCGATCGCCTGGAAGGGCCGGATAACCCGGAACTCGTGGAGAAATGGGGACCCTTTGAGTCCTTGGAGGAGGCGATCGCCCGTCGAGTGGGTTTAATTCGCACTGGAAAGTGCCAACCGTTATAACCCGTACTGGAAAACCCATCGGTGTCATACAAGTAATTAGACACCGATTGATTCCCCTCAATCGGTGACTAGCGGCCCATCTTGCCTAAAACCCAGTCGCGAGACTCCAATGCCAGAGAGAAATTCGGTTGAATTTCCAGAGCTTTTTCGTAGGAAGCCAGGGCTTCATTGTACCGTTCAATGGACTCCAGGGCGATTCCCCGTTGAGTCCAGACCAAGGCATCTTGGGTTTGAGTGGCGATCGCCTGATCAAACGATTCGATCGCATCGGGATAACGCCGGAGTTCATTGAGTGCAACCCCCCGACTCGCCCAGGATTTGCCATCCCTTGGTTCAAACTTCACCGCTTGATCGAACGAGGTAACCGCCTCTGAATAACGGCGTAGTTCCATTTGTGCCAAACCGCGATCGCGCCAAGCCGGATGAAAACTCTCCTCGATCGCCAAGGCGCGATCAAAAGCCTCGATCGCCTCAAAGTAGCGACCCAACCCCAGACTCAGCAAGACGCCGCGATTATGCCAGCCTTTATAAAAATTCGGTTCGATCGCCAGAGCCTGATCGTAAGCTGCTAACCCTTCCGCAAATTGAGAGGCACTATACAACGTCGTTCCCTTAGCATTCCAGGCTAGATAAAACTCTGGATTAATTTCCAAAGCGCGATCAAACGAAGCGATCGCCTCATCCAGACGTTGTAACTGATTGAGTAATCGACCCCGTTCCAACCAGGCATTCAAATCATCCGGGTTACTTTCTAGCTGGAGATCATAAGCAGCCAGGGAGCGTTCAAAAGCGCGATCGGCCTCCTGGGGACGTTGTAAATAGTCTAAAACCAACGCCTTGCGTTCCCACCCTTGGGGGTCATTCGGCTCCACTTCTAGGGCTTGATCCAGGTCAGCCAATGCCTCATCGTAGCGCTGTACACTGAGTAAAGCAAGGCCCCGACCCTTGAGAGCATTCACGTCATTGCGGCGAAGTTCTAAAGCGCGATCGTGAGCTGCGATCGCCTCCTCGTAGCGCTGTAATTGATACAAAGTTTCCCCGCGATTGTTCCAATAGCGGGCATTTTTGGGTTCTAAACGGCTGGCATTGTCATAAGCCACCAGAGCCGATTCATAGCGATCGAGCAGATAGAGCGCATCCCCGCGACATTTCCAAGCTAAGGCATGATCAGCCTTAATCCCGATCGCCTGATCGCACTGATCCAGGGCTTCGAGGTAGTCCTGAGACTCCAAAAGCAAGCTGGCATTTTGGATAAAGTTGTCCGAGTCCTGACGCCCTTGACGAGCTTGGTGAGAATTGCTCATGGCGATCGCCACCCCGGCAATTCCCACCAAGGCCACCCCTGCCAAAATGGGCCAGGGTTTGGCAAAGGGTAACTTTTGGGAAAGTTGGGTGACCCCCGCTACAGCAGAAGCCCCGATGGGAGCCTTGGCTTTACCTGGGGGACTCGCCCCTAGGTTGGCCTGGGGCTGCTCTGGGGCGACCTGGGGAGACACCGGAGCCTCCGCCCCCATCGGTCCCGGGACCGACTCCGGAAAGGGGGCAAGAACCGGGTCCTGGAGGGCGCGTAGATCCGCTAACACCTCCCGAGCCGATTCATAGCGCTCGCGGAAATAAGAGCGCACCATTTTATCCAGAATCGCCCCAAAGCGATCGCTCACCTGAACGTGCTTGCGCCAACTGAGTTCTCCCGTATGGGGTTCCGTCCCCAGATAATCTGGACGGACCCCCGTTAAAGCTTGCAGGGCCACGGCCCCCAGAGCGTAGATATCGCTATTCGGGCGGGGATTGCCCACCATTTGCTCCTTCGGCATATATCCCGGAGTCCCGATCGCCGTCGAAGTCGTTAACTGGCCCTGGTCAATCGTCAGAGTGCCAATTTGCTTCACCGAGCCAAAATTAGTCAGCATCAGCTTACCGTCGGACTGACGCCGTTCGATACTCCAGGGGGTTACATCCAAATGAATGGCATGATGTTCGTGAACGAAAGCCAGAGTTTCTAGGACTTCTTGTAATAAGGCGATTGCCTCCTTTTCCTCGTACTTTTTGCCCTGGATTAACTCATGAGAAAGGAACTGTCCCTCAATCTGCTCCTGGACCAAATAAAAGGCCCCATTTTGCTCAAAATCGGCCAGCAACGTGGGGATGCGGTCATGAGTGCCTAAACGGTGTAACAGTTGCGCTTCCGCATCAAAAAAGCTTTTAGCTTCCCACCAGGGAAAGGTCTCTTTTTGAACAGGTTTAATTTGCTCCACCGTACACCAGGGCATGTCCTGGCGTTGTAAATCCTCCCCTAAAAAGGTTTTACTAAATCGGCGTTCGGCTAACAGACTTACCAGTTGATAGCGACCATCGAGGAGATTGCCAATTTCATGTAAAGAGCGTAAATCAGCGATCACCTCCGTCGCCTGTTGATAGCGTTCTTGATAGTCTGAGCGCACCATTTTATCCAGAATCTGAGCCAACTTAGGGTTAACCGGGGCCAAATGATGCCAGAGAGTTTGACCCGTTTTGGGGTCTCGTTCTAACTCTCGGGGGGGGACGCCGGTTAAGGCTTGAATAGCGGTCATGCCGAGGGCATAGATATCGCTATTAAAGCGAGGTTTGCCCCCGAGTTGTTCGATGGGGATATAACCTGGAGTGCCGATCGCCGCCGTACCCACTTGTCCTTGGGGATTGATGACTAAGGTTTCGATTTCTTTAAAAGACCCGAAATCAACCGGGATAATTTTGCGATCGCCACTCCGACGGATTAAATTAGAGGGTTTAATATTGCGATGAATCACCGAATGCTGATGAATGAAAGCTAATACTTCCAGGACTTGATGTAATAGCGCCATCACCAAGCCTTCACTCCAGCGGTTGCCTCGGATGATTTCTTGACTCAGGTCTTGACCCGGGATAAATTCTTCAACAATATAAAATTTTTGGTCCTCCTCAAACCCATCCAAAATTCCCGGAATCAGGGGATGAGCGCTTAATTTTTGCATGACTTGGATTTCCCGTTGCCAGCGCCCACGGGCTTCGGCAAGCAGGGTGGGATTGGAGAGATTCGGCTGGAGTTGTTTGATTACACAGGGGCGCGGTTGGTCCGGCTGTTGTCGGTCTTCAGCCAGATAGAGTTTACCAAAAGCACCTCGCTTGAGGTCTTTGATGATTTGATAGCGCCCTTGGATGAGCTGTCCGGTCATGGCGTTCATCAGTTGCATAGCTTAGATCTGCTGCGGCGGTTGAGTGAATAGTTTTCGGGGGCGAGACTGCCCCTTTGTTCTGGAGTTTTTGGGATGCGATCGCGAGGTTAAAATGATGATTTAGACGGGTGGCACCCCTTCGCGGGTTTAGAAAATCTGACAGGGGATAGGGAAAATCAAATCACCGATGCGATCGCCAACGGGTTACAACCCCGGCAATGGGTTGAATAGGGGCCTTCGTTCGAGCGCTCCTGGCATTTTGAAGCACTTGCATTCAGGATAAACAGCTCTGGCAGTGACAACAAATCGATTGATTTCCATGCAAGCAATCCGTTGAACAACAAAGGTCTTTACAGCAAGAATCGCACCCTTCGAGAAATTAGCGTGGCGCGATCGCCAGCGATCGGACTTGCCATCGGCGAAAATATCTTCCTATCTTATCGGTTTCTCGTCCCCTGTCATCAACCCAATCCAAAAATGTCTGGAATATTGGGTAAAACCAGGGCCCGTGACGGGAGGGGAGAATGCCTCAGTCTGTGGGGTGACGAGAAATTAGGGGAACACCAAGAAGTTTTCTGGGAGGATTTTCCGCCAAATTGACCAAATTTATGGCAACCTAAAAAACAGAACCCAGACTAGAAACACCCGGGCGCGTCCATTGCCTGAGCCAGAAAACGGGCTTTGAGCCCCAGGGCTCAAAGCCTGAATGCGATCGCGCCCCCGGACCCAATCAACTACCCTGCACAGCAACTATCGGAAAGAGCGATCGCCAGTATGCAAACACTCCCGAACCCAACCACCGCCCAACCCACTGCCAATACCGCCCTGACGGATACCACCATCCACCGTCGCCAAACCCGCCCCGTTCCCGTCGGCAACATCACCATCGGAGGCGGGAACCCCGTGGTAGTCCAATCTATGATTAACGAAGATACCTTAGATATTGAGGGCTCCGTGGCCGGAATTCGTCGTCTCCATGAAATTGGCTGCGAAATTGTCCGAGTCACCGTCCCCAGTATGGCCCATGCCAAAGCCCTGGCCGAAATCAAGCAAAGACTGGCGCGGACCTATCAACTCGTCCCCCTCGTCGCCGATGTCCACCACAATGGCATGAAAATTGCCCTAGAAGTCGCCAAGCACGTCGATAAGGTCAGAATCAATCCCGGGCTGTACGTCTTTGAAAAACCCAAACCCAACCGCACCGAATACACTCCCACCGAATTTGCAGAAATTGGGGAAAAAATCCGCGAAACCCTAGAACCTTTGGTCATTTCTCTACGAGACCAAGGTAAATCTATGCGAATTGGGGTCAATCACGGGTCCCTGGCTGAACGGATGCTCTTTAGTTATGGCGATACTCCCGAAGGGATGGTGGAATCCGCCCTAGAATTTATCAAAATTTGTGAATCGTTAGAGTTCCGCAACCTGGTCATTTCCACGAAAGCATCCCGAGTTCCGGTGATGCTGGCGGCGTATCGTCTGATGGCGCAGCGCATGGATCACTTAGGCATGGATTATCCCCTGCACCTCGGGGTCACTGAAGCCGGGGATGG